>NZ_JBSFWR010000007.1:0-150804 GCF_053594915.1 Kitasatospora sp. NPDC002543
GCCCGGTTACATTCCGAACCCGGAAGCTAAGCCTTACAGCGCCGATGGTACTGCAGGGGGGACCCTGTGGGAGAGTAGGACGCCGCCGAACAATTATTCCGAAAAGCCCCTTCCCATCCGGGAAGGGGCTTTTTGCGTTACCCTCTGCCAATGCAGAACCTGACCCTGACCTGGCAGTCCGCCGGGGCCGCCGCCATCGCTCTCCATGCGGGCGCGTACGCCGTGGCGAGGGGCCGGAAGCCGGCGCTGTCCGCGCTGCTGCGGGAGGCCGGCACGCTGCTGGCGCTGTTCGCGCTCTGGCAGTTGGTCGGGCACCTCTCGGTGATGAGCACGGACCACGCGCTGGATCGGGCGAGCTGGATCCACCACACCGAGCAGGTGGTGGGACTGCCGGACGAGGCCTCCTGGCAGAGGGCGGTCACGCCGTACCCGGTACTGGTGAGGCTGGCGAACTACTACTACGCGGTCATGCATTTCGCGGTGATGCTCGCGGTCCTGCTCTGGGTGTTCGTGCGGCACCGGGAGCGCTACGCGTGGGTGCGCAACACGGTGGTGATCACGACCGCGGTCTGTCTGCTGGTGCAGTTCATCCCCGTGGCGCCGCCGCGGATGCTGCCGGAGAGCGGCTTCGTCGACGTGGCGGCCCAGTACGGGCAGTCGGTGTACGGCGGCGCGGTCGGCGGTGTGGTGGTGGCGGACCAGTTGTCGGCGATGCCGTCGGTCCACGTCGCCTGGTGCGTGCTGGTGGCGGTCGCGGTGATCCGGGTGTCGCGCAGTTCGCTCCGTTGGGTGATGGTGCTGCACCCGTTGCTGACGGTGGCGGTGGTCGTGGTGACGGCCAACCACTTCTGGCTGGACGGCATCGTGGCGGTGGTGATCCTGCTCCTCGCCTACGCCGTGCTGGCGTTGGCGGCACGGCGACGGGGCCGGGCCTCCGCCGGGACGGAGGTCCGGCCCCTCGGTGCCGCCGAGGAGCGGCTGGAGCAGGTCGGCTGAACCGACGGTCACGTGAACCGACGGTCACGTGAACCGACGGTCACGTGAACCGACGGTCACGTGAACCGACGGTCACGTGAACCGACGGTCACCTGAACCGACGGTCACCTGAACCGACGGTCACTTGACCGGCAGGGCGACCCTTCCCCAGGAGCCGTTGGTCAGCCCGGAGGTGGCCCAGTACCAGGCGGCGAGCCCGGAGAGGGCCGCGATCCAGCCCGCGGTCTTGGCCAGACCGCCGTAGCCGCCGAAGGTGGCGATGGCGGAGAGCAGCAGGGAGACCGTCAGCAGGCCGTAGACGGCGCGGCTGAGCAGGTTCGTGCCCCAGCTCGCGGCGGTGAGGGTGAGGGCGAGCAGGGCCCACAGGAGCAGGAAGAGGCCGGCGGCGTTCTTGCCCGCCCCGCCTGCCGCGGACCAGACCGCCCAGAAGGCGCCGAGGCTGGTGAAGGCGGTTCCCGTGAAGCCCTCGCCGCCGCGGAGCTGCCAGAGGCCCGCGATGAAGAGGGTGACGCCGCCGAGCAGATGGGCGAGGTGGGCCGCGTTCCCGACGCCTGCTCCGTGCAGGATGCCGGTGGAGAGCAGGCCGTAGGCGAGCAGTGTGAGTCCGAGCGCGAGGTAGCCGAGGTTACCCGCGTCGGCTCCGGTGGAGCGGGCGTTCGTTGCCCCGGTAGCGTCGTTGCTCACCGGAGGCTCCTTTCACTCTGGTGTTTCACTCTGGGTGCGCGCAGGGCGCGGTGACGCTGTGGTGGCGTCCGGAGGAGTGGAGGTGAGTGGATGCGCGCGACCGCGCCGAGGGCGCACGACTGAGAGCGTGCGCGGGCTGCGGTCGGAAGTGATGGGTCATCCGAAGTGACGGGCAGCGGAGAGCCGCTGGTCACGTCCCCGCCGGAGGGAATCCCCGGTGGGATCGGTCTACCCGGCCCGATCCGCTTGTACCGTTGTGAATATAACAATTTGTGACTGCGTCAGCACGGCGCGATCGTCAAAGCCCGATCGACGCAGCCTGATCGACACAGCCCGGTCGGGGCAGCCCGCTCGGCGGGGCGCACCCCGCGGAGCTCTCACGCCTGACGCTGGGTGGGCACCCGCAGGGTGAGGATCGCCATGTCGTCGGAGGGCGGCTCCGGGGCGAAGCGCTCGACCGCGCGCTGCACCCGGGCCGCCACCGCGCCGGCGGTCAGGCCGGTACAGCCGGTGAGCACCTCGGCGAGGCCGTCGTCGCCCAGCATCCGCCGGCCTTCGCGGCGTTCGGTGACCCCGTCGGTGACGCAGAGCAGGACCTCGCCGGGGGCGAGCACCAGGTGCTCGGCGGTCAGGTCGAGGTCGTCCATGACGCCGAGCAGCGGCTGCGGGGTGGCGGCACGGTCGACCTGGCCGTCGGTGCGCAGCCGTAGCGGCAGCGGGTGGCCGGCGCAGACGAGGGAGAGCTCGGTGCTGCCGTCCGGGCGGGGCGTCAGCTCGCCGTAGAGCAGGGTGAGGAAGCGGCTGCGCGAACCCTCGTCCAGGATGGCCGCGTTGAGCCGGCGCAGGACCTGCGGGGCGTCCAGGCCCTCGCGGGCGAGCAGGCGCAGCGAGTGCCGGGCCAGGCCGGTGACCGAGGCGGCCTCGGGGCCGGTGCCGCAGACGTCGCCGATGGCGAAGCCGTAGGTGCCCTCGCGGATGGTGAACAGGTCGTAGAAGTCGCCGCCGACCTCGTTGCCCTCGCCGGCCGCCTGGTAGTAGACGTCCACCTCGACGCCGGGGATCTCCGGGAGGTCCGGCGGGAGCAGGCTGCGCTGGAGGGCCTGGCTGGTGGCGGTGCGCTCGGAGTAGAGGCGGGAGTTGTCCAGGGCGAGGGCGGCCCGGCGGGAGAGGTCCTCGGCGAGTTCGAGGATCTCCTGGCGGAACCGGACGCCGGTCGGGACGCCGAGCACCAGCAGGCCGATGACGCGGTTGCGGGCGGTCAGCGCGAGGACGACGGTCTCGCCGAGCAGGCCGGCGAGTTCCGGGCCGTCGGTGAGTCCGCAGGCCTCGGCGGTCTCGGCGGGGGCGGTCCAGAACCGGACGCCGTGGGTGGGCCCGGCCTCCGGGGCGGGGGTCTTGTCGAGCAGGTCGCGCAGCGGGTCGATGCGGTCCTCGTCCTCGTGCAGCACGAAGGCGAGCCGGGCCACGGAGGCGTGGTCGGCGGTGGTGTAGACGGCGCACCAGGAGGCGAGGGTGGGGACGGCCATCTGGGCCATCAGCGCCAGGGTCTGCTCGTGTTCGAGGGTGCCGGCCAGCAGGTCGGAGGCCTCGACCAGGAAGGAGAGCGAGCCGCGGCGCAGCTGTTCGAGCTCGGTCAGCCGGGTGCTCTCGACGGCGAGGGCGACCCGGTCGGCGGCGAACTGGAGGCGCAGCGCGTCCTCGTTGTCGTAGCGGCCGGGGACGGCGGCGGCGATGCCGAGCGAGCCGATCAGCCGGCCCTCGACCTTCAGCGGGACGGTGATCAGGGAGCGCATGCCGCTGTCGGAGAGCAGGGGCAGGCCGGTGGGCCGGGTGGAGAGGTCCTCGTGGACGGAGGGCAGCCGGGCGGAGTCGTAGCGGTTGCCGGTCCCGACCGGGAAGCGGGTGTGCCGGCGGTGCCCGGCGGTGAGGCCGGTGGCGGCGCGGACCTCGAACTCGGCCTCGTCCTCGGTGGTGAGCAGCAGGTACGCCGCGTCGCCGTCGAGCAGGTCGCGGGCGCGTTCGACGGTGCGCTGGAGCAGGGTGTCGAGGTCCTCGGTGGCGACCGGGCCGGCCAGCAGGTCGAGCCGGGGGCCGGCCTGGTCCGGGCGGTCGCCGGGCAGGGCGCGGGCGGGGGAGCGCAGCACCGCGCGGTCGGGTTCGAGGACGAGCAGACAGAGGGTGGAGGGGACACCCTCGGTGTCGCGCAGCCGGACCTGGACGCCGTACACCTCGACCTCGCGGCCGTCCTGGCGGCGGATGCCGTAGCCGCCCTCCCAGCGGGCCATCCGCAGGGTGTCGGTCAGGCCGAGGCCGCGGGCGGGGGACTGCGGCCAGACCGCGAGGTCGGCCCAGGGGCGGCCGAGGACGGCGGCGGCCGGGTACTGGAAGAGCGCCTCGGCGTCCTGGTTCCAGGCCAGCACCCGGCCGTCCTCGTCGAGCTGGACGACGGCGACGCGCACCGGGCCGGGGCCACTGGGCAGGTCGCTGCCGGGGGTGGCGGGAACGGCGTAGCGGGTGCCGAGCACGTGTGCTGGCAGCGTGAGGCGGAACCAGACGGTCTTGCGGCCGGCCGCGTACTCGACGCCCCACCGTTCGGCGAGGGCGGAGCACATCAGGAGGCCGCGGCCGCCCTCGCCGTCCGGGTCGGCGTAGCGGTCGGAGTCGGCGACCGGACCGTCGCCGAGCGAGGGCAGGCCGCGCTCGGGATGGTGGTCGGTGACCTCGATCCGGACGCTCTCCTCCTCGCGCAGGCAGCAGACCTCGGCGGCGGTGCCGGCGTGCACGACGGCGTTGGTGACGAGCTCGCTGACCAGCACGACCGCGTCGTCGACGACCTCGGGCAGCCCCCAGCCGAGCAGCGCGTCCCGGACGAAGCCCCGCGCGGCGGCCGCGGACCGGCCGTCGGGGTCGAAGGTGGCGGCTGCGCGCGCGGTGACCACGTTGCCACTTCTCCTCTGCTGCTCTTGCCCTGGTTGTCCGGGGTGCGGCGCCGACTCCCCCTGCGCGCCGTCGGGGGTGAGCGGCGGCGCTGGGTCGGGTTGTGGCCCGGTGCAGCGCTCCACCCTACTTTCCGCTTGGTTCCCCGTGGGGGCGGGGAGTCGAAACAGGCACCAGAGGGTGATTCTGCCCACCTGTTTCGGACGGTGCGGTACGAACCGAGCGCAACCGGCCGTACACCCGGTGCCGGTGCTGCCAGACTGGGGGGTCCGCGACGGCCGACGGGAGCAGTACGGTCGTGTGGGTGCCGGCGCGTCGAGGGCCGCCGGTACACAGCCCAGCCGGGCCGGTGCCCGGGTGCGTGCCGCACCGGCACGGCCGGTCACCGGACAGTTCACGATGTGGGAGGGGCCCGTTGAGTTCGGCCACCAAGGACGCAACCGGAACGACGCCGCCCGCCCCGCGCGGTGCGCGCCCCGGGGCCGTGCCGCGGAACGCGGCCGGCCGTCGGGCGAGCCACAACCGCGGAGCGGAGCCCGCCGAGCTGCGCAAGCTGCTGTCGGCGCTGACCGCGATGAGGGACGGCAACTTCCGGCGCCGGCTGACGGTCCCCGGGGACGGGCCGCTGGCCGAGATCGCCGCGGTCTTCAACGAGGTCGCCGAGCGCAACCAGCACCTGACCGGTGAGCTGGCGCGGGTGCGTCGGGCGGTGGGCCGCGAGGGCCGGCTGAACGAGCGGCTGGAGACCGGCGCGGGCGAGGGCGCCTGGATGGCGGCGGTCGACAACTGCAACGCGCTGATCGACGACCTGGCCCGTCCGATGTCCGAGGTGGGCCGGGTGCTCACCTCGATCGCCGAGGGTGACCTGGACCAGAAGATGGAGCTGCGCTCGCTGCACAGCAACGGGGTGAGTCACCCGCTGCGCGGCGAGTACCTGAAGATCGGGCGGACCGTCAACGGGCTGGTGGACCAGCTCTCCGAGTTCACCGACGAGGTGACCCGGGTGGCCCGCGAGGTCGGCACCGAGGGCAAGCTCGGCGGCCAGGCCAAGGTCCGCAGCGTGTCCGGCAGTTGGAAGGACCTGGCGGACTCGGTCAACACCATGGCGGGCCGGCTGACCGCCCAGGTGCGCAACATCGCCCAGGTGACCACGGCGGTGGCCAAGGGCGACCTGTCCCGCAAGGTCACCGTCGAGGTGGCCGGCGAGATGCTGGAGCTGAAGAACACCGTCAACACGATGGTGGACCAGCTGAACGGCTTCGCCGCCCAGGTCACCACGGTGGCCCGGGACGTGGGGACGGAGGGACGGCTCGGCGGTCAGGCCCAGGTGCCGGGGGTGGCCGGGGTCTGGCGGGACCTGACCGACTCGGTGAACTTCATGGCCGACAACCTGACCGGCCAGGTGCGCAACATCGCCCAGGTGACCACGGCGGTGGCGCGCGGGGACCTCTCGCAGAAGATCGAGGTGGACGCGCGCGGCGAGATGCTGGAGCTGAAGAACACCATCAACACGATGGTCGACCAGCTCTCCGGCTTCGCCGAGCAGGTGACCCGGGTGGCCCGCCAGGTGGGCACCGAGGGACGGCTCGGCGGTCAGGCGCAGGTGCCCTGGGCGGCCGGGGTCTGGCGGGACCTGACCGACAACGTCAACTTCATGGCGAACAATCTCACCGATCAGGTGCGGAACATCGCCCAGGTGACGACCGCGGTCGCCAAGGGCGACCTGTCGCAGAAGATCCAGGTGGACGCGCGCGGGGAGATCCTGGAGCTGAAGAACACCATCAACACGATGGTCGACCAGCTGGGCGCCTTCGCGGACGAGGTCACCAGGGTCGCCCGGGACGTCGGCACCGAGGGCATCCTCGGCGGCCAGGCCAGCGTGCCCGGCGTGGCCGGCATCTGGAAGGACCTGACCAACTCCGTCAACCTGATGGCCAACAACCTCACCAGCCAGGTCCGGAACATCGCCGAGGTGACGACGGCGGTGGCGCGCGGCGACGTCTCCAAGAAGATCACCGTCGACGCCCGGGGCGAGATCCTGGAACTGGTGACGACCGTCAACACCATGGTCGACCAGCTGTCGGCGTTCGCCGACGAGGTGACCCGGGTCGCCCGTGAGGTGGGCACCGAGGGCATCCTGGGCGGCCAGGCCCGGGTGCGCGGGGTGTCGGGCATCTGGAAGGACCTGACCGACAACGTCAACTTCATGGCGTCGAACCTGACCGGGCAGGTGCGCAACATCGCCGAGGTCGCCGGTGCGGTGGCGCGCGGCGACCTCTCCAAGAAGATCGCCATCGACGCGCAGGGCGAGGTGGCGGCGCTCGCCGCGACCCTCAACACCATGGTCGACCAGCTGTCCTCCTTCGCGGTGGAGGTCACCCGGGTGGCCCGCGAGGTGGGCACCGACGGCACCCTGGGCGGCCAGGCGAGCGTGCCGGGCGTGGCCGGCATCTGGAAGGACCTGACCGACAACGTCAACCAGATGGCCAACAATCTCACCGGTCAGGTGCGGAACATCGCGCTGGTGATCACCGCGGTGGCCCGCGGCGACCTCTCGCAGAAGATCGACGTCGACGCGCGCGGCGAGATCCTCCAGCTCAAGACCAACATCAACACCATGGTGGACCAGCTCTCCGCCTTCGCCGACGAGGTGACCCGGGTCGCCCGGGAGGTGGGCACCGACGGACGGCTCGGCGGCCAGGCCCGGGTGCCCGGCGTGGACGGCACCTGGCAGGACCTCACCGAGTCGGTGAACGAGCTGGCCAACAACCTGACCCGGCAGGTGCGCGCGATCGCCCAGGTCGCCACCGCGGTCACCAGGGGCGACCTGAGCCTGCGGATCGACGTGGACGCCGCGGGCGAGCTCGACGAGCTCAAGGACAACATCAACCAGATGATCGCCAACCTGCGCGAAACCACCCGCACCAACCAGGAGCAGGACTGGCTCAAGACCAACCTGGCCCGGATCTCCGGCCTGCTCCAGGGCCGCCGGGACCTGGAGGCCGTCGCCTCGCTGATCATGACCGAGCTGACCCCGGTGGTCTCCGCCCAGCACGGTGCCTTCTTCCTCTCCCAGCCGGCCGGCCGCACCGCGGAGCTGATCACCGAGGACGACGACGAGAACGACACCGTGCTGCGCCTGATCGGCAGCTACGGCTACCAGCGGCGGGCGATGCCGACCACCTTCCGGCCCGGGGAGTCGCTGATCGGGCAGGCCGCGGTGGAGAAGCGGGCGATCATCCTCAAGGAGGCGCCGCCCGGGTACCTGAAGATCGCCTCCGGGCTCGGCGAGGCCTCCCCGGCCCACATCGTGGTGCTGCCGGTGTTGTTCGAGGGCCGGCTGCTGGGTGTGATCGAGCTGGCCACCTTCAGCTCCTTCACCACCGTCGCGCTGGACTTCCTGAACCAGATCGCCGACCTGATCGGCGTCACCGTCAACACCATCAGCGTCAACACCAAGACCGAGGGCCTGCTGCTGGAGTCCCAGCGGCTGACCGCCGAACTCTCGATGCGTTCCGCCGAGTTGGAGGCCCGCCAGGAGGAGCTGGAGCGCACCAACGAGGAGTTGCAGGAGAAGGCCGAGCAACTCGCCCAGCAGAACCGCGACATCGAGATCAAGAACGGCGAGATCGAGGAGGCCCGGCAGGTCCTGGAGGAGCGCGCCGAGCAGCTCGCCCTGGCCTCCCGGTACAAGAGCGAGTTCCTCGCCAACATGTCGCACGAGCTGCGCACCCCGCTCAACTCGCTGCTGATCCTGGCCAAGCTGCTCTCCGACAACAACGAGGGCAACCTCTCGCCCAAGCAGGTCGAGTTCGCCGACACCATCCACGGCGCGGGCTCCGACCTGCTCCAGCTGATCAACGACATCCTCGACCTGTCCAAGGTCGAGGCCGGCAAGATGGACGTCCGCCCTGCCCGGATCGCCCTGGTCCAGCTGGTCGACTACGTCGAGGCCACCTTCCAGCCGGTCGCGCTGGACAAGAACCTGGACTTCGCCGTCCGGGTCTCGCCCGCGCTGCCGGTCACCCTGCACACCGACGAGCAGCGGCTCCAGCAGGTGCTGCGCAACCTGATCTCCAACGCGGTGAAGTTCACCGACGCCGGAGCCGTCGACTTCTCGATCCGCCCGGCCGGCCCGGAGGTCCCGCAGCACGTGCGCGAGCGGCTGCTGGAGTCCGGCTCGATCCAGGACCCGGACGACGGGCTGATCGCCTTCTCGGTCTCCGACACCGGCATCGGCATCCCCGGCAACAAGCTGCGGGAGATCTTCGAGGCGTTCAAGCAGGCCGACGGCACCACCAGCCGCAAGTACGGCGGTACCGGCCTCGGCCTGTCCATCAGCCGCGAGATCGCCCGGCTGCTCGGCGGCGAGATCCACGCCGAGAGCGAGCTCGGCAAGGGCTCCACCTTCACGCTCTACCTGCCGCTGCGCACCGAGGCCCCGGAGGCCATCGGCGAGCCGCGTCCGGGCGTCTCCAACGGCCTGGCGCCGCGCGCCTCGGTCGGGGTGACTCCGGTGGGCCTGCCGGTGCCGGTCGGCGAGAACCCGGCCGACCACTGGGCCCAGGAGGTCCGCGAGCTGGCCGAGGAGCGCCGCCGAGGCGCGGTGGAACGCCGGCGCAGCGCCCTGGAGAGCGCCGCCGGGCCGCGGGCGGTGGAGCCCGTGCAGCCCCGCCCGGTCAACGGCGACCGGCGCTTCGACGGCCAGCAGGTGCTGATCGTGGACGACGACGTCCGCAACGTGTTCGCCCTCACCAGCGTGCTGGAGCAGCACGGCCTGACCGTCCTGTACGCGGAGAACGGCCGCGAGGGCATCGAGATGCTGGAGCAGCACGAGAGCGTGGCGCTGGTCCTGATGGACATCATGATGCCGGAGATGGACGGCTACGCGACCACCGAGGCGATCCGCCGGATGCCCCAGTTCGCCGGCCTGCCGATCATCGCGCTGACCGCCAAGGCGATGAAGGGCGACCGGGAGAAGTCGCTCCAGGCGGGTGCCACCGACCACATCACCAAGCCGGTGGAGACCGACCACCTGCTGTCGGTCATGCACGAGTGGTTGAACGGTGACCGCACGTGATCGCGAGGGGAGGCGTGAACCCCGGACCGGGCCCCCGGGTTCACGCCGGTCGGCCGGTCGGTTTGCTGGCGGTCGGACCCGGGAACCCGGTAGGGTCACCGATCGTTGCGAACAGTGACCGGACGGCGACACGCTGGTGAGCGTGCGCCGGAGCACTGGCTGCGCGCCGCTCCGATTCGGGTCACGACGGGGCGATGTGCCGGGCGAGGGGGTGCGGCTAGCATGACCGGGGTAGCGGTGGGCAGTACGCGGGTGCCTGCACCGGGCGGCAGGCAGGCGACAGGAGGGCGAGCCCTGATGCAGAAGGCCAAGATCCTCCTGGTCGACGACCGACCGGAGAACCTGCTGGCGCTGGAGGCGATCCTCTCGGCGCTGGACCAGACGTTGGTGCGCGCGGCCTCCGGGGAGGAGGCGCTGAAGGCACTGCTCACCGACGACTTCGCGGTGATCCTGCTGGACGTCCAGATGCCGGGGATGGACGGCTTCGAGACGGCCGCCCACATCAAGCGCCGCGAGCGCACCCGGGACATCCCGATCATCTTCCTGACGGCGATCAACCACGGCCCGCACCACACCTTCCGCGGCTACGCGGCCGGCGCGGTGGACTACATCTCCAAGCCCTTCGACCCGTGGGTGCTGCGCGCCAAGGTCTCCGTCTTCGTCGACCTGTACGCGAAGAACTGCCAGCTGAAGGAGCAGGCCGCACTGCTGCGCCTGCAGCTGGAGGAGGGCGGAGGCGAGCAGACCCTCGGCGGGGCGCTGCTGGGCGAGCTGTCGGCCCGGCTGGCGGCGGTCGAGGAGCAGGCGGAGGCGCTCGGCAAGCAGCTGGACGGCGGCGAGGACGCCGGGGTCGCGGCCACCGCCGCGCACCTGGAGCGCAAGCTCGCGGGGCTGCGTCGGGCCCTGGACGCGATGCGTCCGGGCAGTTCCTGACCCTCGGTTCACCCGTCCGGGTGGTCTCGATGCGGCGACCGGGTGAAACCCGGTCAGGGTGACGGTGTGTCTGCGACACGTCCGGCCGCCCGGGCTCGGGCACATGTGCAGTGGTCGCCCGCCCCGGTAGGCTGCTGACCCATGGCCACTCGCACGCCCGGGAACGCAGCACGTAAGCCGAGTCCGGGACCGTCCAAGAAGACGGCGGCGGCGAAGGCCCCGGGCAAACCGCCCGCGAAGAGGGCGGCGGCGAAGAAGGCGGCACCCGCGAAGAAGGCGGCGGCCAAGTCGGCCCCGCCCCCGCCGAAGCCGTCCAGGTCGGTGCTGATGGGGGCGCTCAACGCCCTGGCGAGCCCGATCGCCGCGATCTTCCGGGGCTTCGGTGACGGTGCCAAGAACCTGCACCCGGACCACCGCAAGGACGGCGTGGGACTGCTGCTGTTCGCGCTCGCGCTGGTGACCGCGGCCGGCACCTGGTTCAGCCCGCAGGGCTGGCTGGGCGAGGGGGCCACCGCCGTGGTGTCCGGGCTGTTCGGCCGGCTCGACGTGCTGGTGCCGTTCCTGCTGGCCGCGATGGCGATCCGGCTCTGGCGCCACCCGGAGCTGCCGGAGGCCAACGGGCGGATCATGATCGGGCTGAGCGCCCTGCTGGTCGGCGTCCTCGGGCTGGTCCACATCGGCTGCGGCGCGCCCATGATGGGCAGCGGCGCCTCCCGGATACGGGCGGCCGGCGGGATCATCGGGTGGGCCGCGTCCACCCCGATGATGGCCGCCGCCGGGCCGGCCCTGGCCGTGCCGCTGCTCCTGCTGCTGGCCTTCTTCGGGCTCCTGGTGGTCACCGCCACCCCGATCAACCGGATCGGCGAGCGGGTGCGGGGGATCGGCATACGGCTCGGCGTGGTCGAGCCCCGGCCCGAGGACGAGCTGCACTGGGGGCGCACGCCGGAGCGCGAGCTGTCCACCGACCCGCCGGAGGACGCCGACCCCGACGCGCTGCCGTTCACCGTGGACACCAACGGTGACGACCCCTCGGACGAGGTGGCCGCCCGCCGGCGCCGCCGCCGGCGCAAGCCGACCGACGAGCCGGAGGACGCCGAGCGGATCTCCCTGGACAAGGAGCCGCTGGACCCGTACGCCACCCGGGACCTCGCCGCCGGCGCGGCCGCCGACCTCGACGGCGCGCTGGTCTACGGCGTACCCGCCTCCTCCGCGGTGGCGGACATGATGCACCAGGTGCAGGACCGCACCGCCCCGCCCGAGGAGGCCGCCGTCCCGGCCGCCCGCAGCGGCCCGGGCGCGCCCGAGGAGCACGGCCCGGCGCCGGTGCGGATGGAGCAGCTCCAGCTCGGTGAGGGCGTCACCTACGCGCTGCCCTCCCTGGACCTGCTGGAGCGCGGCGGCCCGGCCAAGGCCCGCAGCGCCCTCAACGACGAGGTGGTCGCCCAGCTCACCGGCACCTTCGCCGAGTTCAAGGTGGACGCCAAGGTCACCGGCTTCACCCGGGGGCCGACGGTCACCCGCTACGAGGTCGAGCTCGGCCCGGCCGTCAAGGTGGAGCGGATCACCGCGCTCGCCAAGAACATCGCGTACGCGGTGGCCAGCCCGGACGTGCGGATCATCAGCCCGATCCCGGGCAAGTCCGCGGTCGGCATCGAGATCCCCAACCGGGACCGCGAGATGGTCAACCTCGGCGACCTGCTGCGCTCGCGCACGGCCGCGGAGGACACCCATCCGATGGTCGTCGGCATGGGCAAGGACGTCGAGGGCCACACCGTGATGGCCAACCTCGCGAAGATGCCGCACATCCTGGTGGCCGGCGCGACCGGCGCGGGCAAGTCGTCCTGCATCAACTGCCTGATCACCTCGATCCTCGCCCGGGCCACCCCGGACGAGGTGCGGATGGTGCTGGTCGACCCCAAGCGGGTCGAGCTGACCGCCTACGAGGGCATCCCGCACCTGATCACGCCGATCATCACCAACCCCAAGAAGGCCGCCGAGGCCCTCCAGTGGGTGGTGCGCGAGATGGACATGCGCTACGACGACCTCGCGGCGTTCGGCTTCCGGCACGTGGACGACTTCAACGCGGCGGTGCGGGCCGGCAAGGTCACCCCGCCGCTGGGCAGCGAGCGCGAGCTGAGGCCGTACCCGTACCTGCTGGTGATCGTCGACGAGCTGGCCGACCTGATGATGGTCGCGCCGCGCGACGTCGAGGACTCGGTGGTCCGGATCACCCAGCTGGCCCGCGCGGCCGGCATCCACCTGGTGCTCGCCACCCAGCGGCCCTCGGTGGACGTGGTCACCGGCCTGATCAAGGCCAACGTGCCGTCCCGGCTGGCCTTCGCAACCTCCGCGATGGCCGACTCCCGGGTCATCCTGGACCAGCCCGGCGCGGAGAAGCTGATCGGCAAGGGCGACGCGCTCTTCCTGCCGATGGGCGCGAGCAAGCCGATCCGCATGCAGGGCGCGTTCGTCACCGAGGCGGAGATCGCCAAGGTCGTGCAGCACTGCAAGGACCAGCTGAGCGCCGTCTACCGGGACGACGTGATGGCCGGGGCGGGCCCGAAGAAGGAGATCGACGAGGAGATCGGCGACGACCTGGACCTGCTGATCCAGGCGGCCGAACTGGTGGTCTCCACCCAGTTCGGTTCGACCTCGATGCTCCAGCGCAAGCTCCGGGTCGGCTTCGCCAAGGCGGGCCGGCTGATGGACCTGATGGAGTCGCGCGGGATCGTCGGCCCGAGCGAGGGCTCCAAGGCCCGCGACGTGCTGGTGAAGCCCGACGAGCTGGACGGGGTGCTGATCACCCTTCGGGGTTGACGGAAGGGGCCGTGCGGGGCCCGGACCGTGTCCTGAGCGAGGCATCACTCGTTCGGAGGAGGGTAGGCGCCGTGTGGGGAACCGAACGTCCGTGCGCCGCGTCACACGGCGGAAAGCGAACGCCGGGCTCCCCGCGCGGCCGCGCTGACGGCCCGTCGGCGCGATGCCGGGCCCCGGCCGGATCGGGCGCGCACATTCGGGCCCGTTCCGCTTGAGAAACGATCCGCCCACGCCCCTAGACTGTTCCCCAGCAGGTGGCCATCCGCTCGAAAGGCGTGCCCCGTGACCATCGGCAAGTCCTCCGACCGCGAGAACGCCATGTCGTCCGTCGAGCCGACCGACGACGTGGCGCAGGCGGCCGATGCCCCGAGCATCGGCCGGGTGCTGTCCACCGCCCGGATCGACTCGGGGCTCACGGTGGACCAGGTGAGTACCGCCACCCGGGTGCGGGTGCCGATCGTCCATGCCATCGAGGAGGACGACTTCGCCCGCTGCGGCGGGGACTTCTACGCGCGCGGGCACATCCGCCTGATCGCCCGGGTGGTCGGCCTGGACGGCGAGGCGCTGGTCGCCCGCTACGACGCCGCGCACGGCGGCCCGCCCGCCGACAAGCGCCCGGCGACCCAGCTGATCGACAGCGGCCCGATCAAGGTGCCCGGTCGCGGCCGGCCGAACTGGGCGGCCGCCATGGTCGCCGCGATCGTCGCCGTGGTCGCGCTGATCGGCTTCAACCTGGTCAGCGGCAAGGGCGGGCACGGCACCACCGGCTCGGCCAGCGCTCCGCTGCCCAGCGGCTCCGGGACCGGCTCGGTGGCCCCCGCCGCCACGCCCACCGTCCAGCCGCCGGCGCCCGTGCCCAGCGCCGCCGCGATCGCCGCCGTCCCGGCCGACAAGGTCACCGTGAAGCTGGTCGCGGAGGGCACCAGCTGGGTTTCCGCGATGGACGGCAACGGCAAGTCGCTGTTCCAGAACAACATCGGCAACGGCCAGGACCAGACCTTCACCGACCCCAAGCAGATCAAGCTGGTGCTCGGCAACGGCGGGGCCGTTCACGCGTACGTCAACGGGAAGGACCTCGGCCTCCTGGGCAAGGACGGGCAGGTGGTGCACGTCACGTACACCCCCGGAGACCCGCAGGCGGGCTGACCACAGGGGTCGGACGGCCCACTGATGATCAGCTGATCCGAGGCGCGCGGCCTCCGGGGCGAACGGCACCGGAGCCCGCGCGTTAATCTTGGCCCTATGCCTGAACGCCGTACTGTCGCCCTTGTCACGCTCGGATGCGCCCGCAACGAGGTGGACTCCGAGGAACTCGCCGGGCGACTGGAAGCCGACGGCTGGTTGCTCGTCGACGACGCCGCCGAAGCGGACGTCGCCGTCGTCAACACCTGCGGCTTCGTCGAAGCCGCCAAGAAGGACTCGGTGGACGCCCTCCTCGAGGCCAACGACCTCAAGGACCACGGCCGCACCCAGGCCGTCGTCGCCGTCGGCTGCATGGCCGAGCGGTACGGCAAGGAGCTCGCCGACGCCCTCCCCGAGGCGGACGGCGTCCTCGGCTTCGACGACTACGCCGACATCTCCGACCGCCTCCAGACCATCCTCTCCGGCGGCCACCACGCCCCGCACCTCCCGCGCGACCGCCGCAAGCTCCTGCCGATCAGCCCGGCCGAGCGGCAGACCGCCGCCGAGACCGTCGCCCTGCCCGGCCACGGAGCCGAGGCCGCCGCCGAACCGATCGCCGACCTGCCCGACGGCCTCGCCCCGGCCTCCGGCCCGCGCACCCTGCGCAAGCGGCTGGACGACAACCCGGTCGCCTCGGTCAAGCTCGCCTCCGGCTGCGACCGGCGCTGCTCCTTCTGCGCGATCCCGGCCTTCCGCGGCTCCTTCATCTCCCGCCGCCCCTCCGACGTGCTGCAGGAAGCCCAGTGGCTGGCCGGGCAGGGCGTGCGCGAGATCGTCCTGGTGAGCGAGAACAACACCTCGTACGGCAAGGACCTCGGGGACATCCGGCTGCTGGAGACGCTGCTCGGCGAGATCGCCGCGATCGAGGGCGTCGAGCGGGTCCGGGTCTCCTACCTCCAGCCGGCCGAGATGCGCCCGGGCCTGGTCGACTCGATGACCGGGACCGCCGACGTGGTGCCGTACTTCGACCTCTCCTTCCAGCACTCGGCGCCCGCCGTGCTGCGCCGGATGCGCCGCTTCGGCTCCACCGACCAGTTCCTCGAACTGCTGGGGACCATCCGCGGCAAGGCCCCGCAGGCCGGTGCCCGGTCCAACTTCATCGTCGGCTTCCCGGGCGAGACGGCGGAGGACTTCGCCGAGCTGGAGCGCTTCGTCACCCACGCCGGGCTGGACGCGATCGGCGTCTTCGGCTACTCGGACGAGGACGGCACCGAGGCCGCGACCTTCGACGGCAAGCTCGCCGACGACGTGATCGCCGAGCGGCTGGACCGGCTGAGCCGACTGGCCGAGGAGATGACCGCCCAGCGGGCCGAACAGCGGATCGGCACCGAGGTCGAGGTGCTGATCGAGTCGGTCGAGGACGGCGTGGTCGAGGGCCGCTCCGCCCACCAGGCCCCGGAGACCGACGGCCTGACCACCCTCACCGGCGTCGAGGCCCCCGCGATCGGCCAGTTCTGGCGGGCCAAGGTGGTCGCCAGCGAGGGCGTCGACCTGATCGCGGAGGCGCTGGAGCAGGTGCGACTGCCCAAGGCGGCCGGGGCCTCCCAGGCCGGGACCCAGCAGGCCGGGACCTCGGGGGTCGGGACCTCGGGGGTCGGGGAATGACCAAGGGGCCAGGCGCCCCGGCCGCGGCCCACCCGGGGAGACCGGTGGCCGCGGCGCCGTCCGCCCCGGGGGTCTGGAACATCGCCAACGTGCTCACGATGGTCCGGGTGCTGCTGGTGCCCGTCTTCGTGGCGCTGCTGTTCGCCGGCGGCGGGCACGACCCCAAGTGGCGCTCGGTCGCCTGGGCCTCGTTCGCTATCGCGATGATCACCGACCTGTTCGACGGTGAACTGGCCCGGCGCAAGGGCCTGGTCACCGACTTCGGGAAGATCGCCGACCCGATCGCCGACAAGGCGATCATGGGCTCCGCGCTGATCGGCCTCTCGCTGCTCGGTGACCTGCCCTGGTGGGTCACGGCGGTGATCCTGGCCCGCGAGCTGGGCATCACCCTGATGCGGTTCTGGGTGATCCGCTACGGGGTCATCCCGGCCAGCCGCGGCGGCAAGCTCAAGACGCTGACCCAGGGCACCGCGGTCGGCATGTACGTACTGGACCTGACCGGCTGGCTGGCCACCGGGCGGGCCGTGCTGATGGGGCTGGCGGTGCTGCTGACCGTCGGCACCGCGCTGGACTACATCGGGCAGGCGCTGCGCCTGCGCCGCGAGGGACGACAGGCCGCCGCGCGGGCGGGCCGCTGAGCGACGGGGGGACCGGGTGGCGGATCGGGACGCGGTGGAGCGCGACGCGGCGGAGCGGGCCGAGGCGGAGCGGGACTACGCACTGGCCGAACGCGCGCACGCCGCGCTGCGGGCCGAGGGCGGCACCCTGGCCGTCGCCGAGTCGCTGACCGGGGGCCTGCTGGCCGCCGCCCTGGTGGACGTCCCCGGGGCGTCCACGACCTTCCGGGGCTCGGTGACCGCGTACGCGACGGAGCTGAAGGCCTCGGTGCTCGGGGTGGACGAGGGCCTGCTGGACGTGTACGGGCCGGTCCACCCGGTGGTGGCCCGACAGATGGCCGAGGGCGTGCGGGGGCTGCTGGGCGCCACGTACGGGCTCGCGACGACCGGGGTGGCCGGGCCGGACCCGCAGGACGGGCGACCGGTGGGCACCGTACACCTGGCGGTCGCCGGCCCGGGCGGAACTCTGGTCAGTTCTCCCCTGCTGTCGGGCGGTCGTGCCACAATCCGTCACGGGGCGGTGACCGCCGCGCTGGAGCTGCTGGTCGGTCGGTTCGCACGGTAGGCCCCTTCGTACGGCGGGTCCGTCCGTACGACAGGGGGCCCGCCGGGAACGGCTCCACGGACCGGGATCCGTCGGCCCGGCGCGCGGGTATGGGACAGCTGGAGGATCGTGTTACATCCAACACCCTGGTTGGGCAGAAACCAGGTGGCGAACGAGTTGCGTGACGGTGGCCGGGCGGGCCGCGACGGGTACCACGAGGGGCCCGCGAACCCGGGTGCGACACCGGAACAAGGAGGGGGGCGGCCTTGCAGCCCAGAGTGAACACGACCGGGGTCCCCGCACGCGAAGCGGGCAAGGCGGTACGGTGGGGACGTGACATCTCGATCCGCAGTCCGAGGAGGGAGGCACCGATGATCCTGCTCCGTCGCCTACTGGGCGATGTACTGCGTCGGCAGCGCCAGCGCCAGGGCCGCACACTCCGCGAGGTGTCGGCGGCCGCCAGGGTTTCGCTCGGATACCTCTCCGAGGTCGAGCGGGGACAGAAGGAGGCCTCCTCGGAGCTGCTCTCCGCCATCTGCGACGCACTCGACGTCCGGATGTCCGAGGTCATGCGCGAGGTCAGCGACGAACTGTCGCTCGCCGAACTTGCGGCGATGGCCACCCTCTCCGAAGGTGATCTGCTGAGGCCGGTTCTCGAACCGGTTCCGCTGCCCGCCCCCGGCACCGACCGGGCGAACCTGTCGCCCAAGGCCGCCGCGATGGACGTGGTCGCCGCCTGACCCCGGCCTCGATTCCCGGGCGTCCCTGCCCGGGGCGAGCGAAGGGAGGGCGGTCGTGCGAACAGACGCGCAGACGCGCCCGATGGCCCGAATACGGGCCCGGGCGCGACTGTTCCTCCGGGTACGGCGTCCGGTGCGGTGGGTGCTGGTGGTCTCCGTGACCGGGCTCGCCTGGTGGCTCCTGGCCGTCCAGGGGCAGCTGACCCACGGCGCGGTGCTGGGGCTCCTCGCGGCCGGCGGCTGGGGACTCGGTCTCATACCGGTCCACGCCGACTGGAACGCGACCGGACCGGCCCGGCGCCCCCGTACGGAACCGGTGGGCCCGGTGGAACCTGTGGAGGCGCAGCCGCCGCCGATCGGGTGATTCGACGTTGCGAAAGGCCGCGGGGTTCTCGACCCCGCGGCCTTTCGGCGTTCTCGCACCCCCGGACCGGCGCCCCGGGCCACCGGTCCACGGTGGTCCGGGGCGCCGGGGGCTTCAGGGACGCAGCCGCAGGCCGCGCGGGGTGGCGTGGAAGCCGGCCTCCTCCAGGGCGCGGCCGAGCGGAGAACCGAGGGCGGGCTCCCCGTTGGCCCGCTCGACCGTGACGCTGCCCAGCGCGCCCTCCCGGACGGCGGCCGCGAGCGCCCCGGCCGCCAGCGCCCGGGTGGCCTCGTCCTCCGGCCAGGCCAGCAGGGACTTGCCGCCGCGCTCGACGTACAGGGCGAGCTCGCCGTCCACCAGGACCACCAGGGCACCCGCCTTGCGACCGGGGCGGTGGGCGGTGGACTCCCGGCCGCCCGGGGCGGTGGGCGGCTCGGGCCAGGGCAGGGCCGCGCCGTAGGCGTTGGCCGGATCGGCGGCGGCCAGCACCAGCGCCTGCGGCGGCTCCCCGACAGGGGAGGCCGGCCACTCGGCGGCCCGGGCGCGCTCCAGCCGGCCGCTGACCGAGCGCAGCCGGTCGGCCGCGCCCTCCATGGCGAACTGGGCACCGCCCAGGCCCTCGACGAAGTAGCCCCGGCGGGCCCGGCCGCGCTCCTCCATCGCGGCCAGCACCCGGTAGACCCCGGCGAAGCCGCCGGGCACCCGTTCGGCCGCCACCGCGCCGCGGGTGAGCAGACCGTGCCGGTCCAGCAGGTTCTGCGCCTGGGCGGTGGCCCGGACCGTCGGGTCGGAGGCGAAGGCCGGCAGCAGCGACCAGCGGCCGGCCACCGTCGGCGGACCGCTGCGCAGGGCCCCGCCGACCCGGCCGAACGACCGGCCGGCACCCCCGTAGCGGCCGCGCGGCGTGGACCGGGGCGCGCGGTGGGCGGTGGCGCCCGCCGTCCGGCCGGAGCCGAGCAGGGCACGCAGCGGGGCGAGGGTGTCGTTGGTGACGAAGCCGGCCCAGAGGAGGTCCCAGAGGGCCTCGACGACCTCCGGTTCGGGCGTCTCCTCCGGGAGCTGCTGGACGAGTTGGCGGAAGAACAGGCCGTAGCCGCCGGTCAGCGCGGACATCAGGGCGCTGTGCACCGGCGTGAGCGCGGGCGGAACGGGCTCGGGGCGCAGCAGGTGGGCGTTCTCGGCGAGGTGCAGGCTGAGCCAGCCGTCCTTGCCGGGCAGGGCGCCGGCCCCGCACCAGCCGATCTCGCCGGCCGCCATCAGCTCGTCCAGCAGGCCGGGGGAGTAGTCGGCGAGCCGGGCCGGGAGGATCAGCTTCTCCAGCGCGGAGGCGGGCAGGGCGGTGCCCTGGAGCTGCTCGACCACCCGCAACAGGCCGTCCGGGCCGCGCAGTCGATGGCCCGCCAGGTGCTGCCACTGCGGCAGGAAGGCGCCCAGGGCACGCGGCGGGACCGGCTCGACCTCCTGGCGCAGGGCGGCCAGCGAGCGGCGGCGCAGCCGGCGCAGCACCTCGGCGTCGCACCACTCGGGGGCGGTGTGCCACTCGGGGTCGATGTGGCTGCCGGCCGGCCTGAACTGGCCCTGGACCAGGCGGCCGGCGGTAGTCAGGCGGTGCAGGGTGCCGGTGACCACGGCGGTGCCGAGGCCGTGGCGGGCGGCCGCCTCGGCGGCGGTGAACGGGCCGTGGGTCCGGGCGTGGCGGGCGATCAGGTCCCCCAGGGGGTCCTTGACCGGCTCGGTGAAGGCCTCCGGGACGCCGACCGGCAGCGGGGTGCCCAGGGCGTCGCGCAGCCGCCCGGCGTCCTCGATCGCGGCCCAGCGCTGCTCGCCGGCGATCCGGACCTGGATCACCCGGCGGGCCGCCTCCAGCTCCAGCGCCCAGAGCGGCTCGGCGCCGCGGGCCGTCAACTCGGCCTCGGTGAGCGGACCGAGCAGGCGCAGGGCGTCGGCGACGCCCTCGGCGTCCTTGATCCGGCGTTCGGGGGTGAGGCGCTGGAGCTCGGCCTCCAGCTCGGCGAGCACGTCGGGGTCGAGCAGCTCGCTCAGCTCGGCCTGGCCGAGGAGTTCGGACAGCAGCCGGGAGTCGAGGGAGAGGGCGGCGGCGCGGCGCTCGGCGAGCGGGGAGTCGCCCTCGTAGAGGAACTGGGCGACGTAGCCGAAGAGGAGCGAGCGGGCGAAGGGCGAGGGCTCGGGGGTGGTGACCTCGACCAGCCGGACGGCGCGGGACTCCAGATCGCCCATCAGCTCGACCAGGCCGGGGACGTCGAAGACGTCCTGCAGGCACTCCCGGACGGCCTCCAGGACGATCGGGAACGAGCCGTACTCGGAGGCGACTTCGAGCAGTTGGGCGGCGCGCTGGCGCTGCTGCCAGAGCGGGGTGCGGCGGCCTGGGCTGCGGCGGGGCAGCAGCAGGGCGCGGCCGGCGCACTCCCGGAAGCGGGAGGCGAACAGGGCGGAGCCGCCGACCTGGTCGGTGACCAGCTGCTCGATCTCGCCCGGGTCGAACAGGGTGGCGTCGGCGCCCACCGGGGCCTCGTCCGGGGCGGAGCGCTCCGCGGGGGCGTTGAAGTCGAAGTCGAGGGCCAGCAGGTCGGCGTCGGGCAGGCGGAGCACGATGCCGTCGTCGGCGTGCATGACCTGGGGGTCCAGGCCGTGCTTCTCGCGCAGCCGGGCGCCGAGGGCGAGCGCCCAGGGGGCGTGCACCTGGGCGCCGAAGGGCGAGTGGACGACGATCCGCCAGTCGCCGAGCTCGTCCCGGAAGCGCTCGACCACGATGGTGCGGTCGTCCGGGAGGTGCCCGCAGGCGGCGCGCTGCTCGGCCAGGTAGTCCAGCAGGTTGGCGGCCGCCCAGTCGTCCAGGCCGGCCCGCTTGAGGCGTTCGGTGGCGGCCTCGGGGCCGAGGGCGCTCAGCTCGCGGGTGAACGCGCCCAGGGCGCGGCCGAGTTCGAGCGGGCGGCCGAGGGTGTCGCCCTTCCAGAACGGGAGCCGGCCGGGGACGCCGGGGGCGGGGGTGACCAGCACCTTGTCGTGGGTGATCTCCTCGATCCGCCAGGAGGTGGTGCCGAGGGTGAACACGTCGCCGACGCGGGACTCGTAGACCATCTCCTCGTCGAGCTCTCCGACGCGGCCGCCGCCCTTCTTCGCCGTCTTCGGGTCGGAGGCGGCCGACCCCGCGATGAAGACGCCGAACAGGCCGCGGTCGGGGATGGTGCCGCCGGAGGTGACGGCCAGCCGTTGGGCGCCGGGACGGCCGGTCACCGTGCCGGCCACCCGGTCCCACACCAGGCGGGGGCGCAACTCGGCGAAGGCGTCCGAGGGGTAGCGGCCCGCCAGCATGTCGAGCACGGCGTCGAAGGCGGACTGCGGGAGGGTCGCGAAGGGCGCGGCCCGGCGGACCACGGCGAGCAGCTCGTCCACCGGCCAGGAGTCCAGGGCCGTCATCGCGACGAGCTGCTGGGCGAGCACGTCCAGCGGGTTGCGCGGGATGCGCAGTGCCTCGATCCGGCCGGCCCGCATCCGCTCGGTGACCACGGCGGACTGCACGAGGTCTCCCCGGTACTTGGGGAAGAAGACGCCGGTGGAGACGGCGCCGACCTGGTGGCCGGCCCGGCCGACCCGCTGCAGGCCTGAGGCGACCGAGGGCGGGGACTCGACCTGGACGACCAGCTCGACGGCGCCCATGTCGATGCCCAGCTCCAGGCTGGAGGTGGCCACCACGGCGGGCAGCCGGCCGGCCTTCAACTCCTCCTCGACGAGCGAGCGCTGCTCCTTGGAGACGGAGCCGTGGTGGGCCCGGGCGATGACCGGGGGCGCGCCCCTGGCGGCGCCCGAGCCGCCCATCAGCTCGGCGGGGGCGTGCGCCTCGGGGAAGGCGGTGCCGGTGGCGCGCTCGTGGGCGATCTCGTTCAGCCGGTTGCACAGCCGTTCGGCCAGCCGGCGCGAGTTGGCGAAGACGATGGTCGAGCGGTGCGCCTCGACCAGGTCGACGATCCGCTCCTCGACGTGGGGCCAGATCGAGGCGCCCCCGGCCCGGCCGCCGGGAGGTGCCCCCTGCCGCTGCGGATCGCTCCCGGCGGCGCCGCCGGTGGCCGGGGCGGCGGGCAGGTCGTCCAGGTCGGGGACGGGGACGACCACCGAGAGGTCGAACTCCTTGGCGGCGGCGGGCTGGACCACGACGGCGCCCCGCCGCGGGCTGAGGAATCGGGCCACCTCCTCGACCGGGCGGACCGTCGCGGACAGGCCGATCCGGCGGGCCGGGCGGTCCAGCAGCTCGTCCAGCCGTTCCAGGCTGAGCGCGAGGTGCGCGCCGCGCTTGGTGCCGGCGACCGCGTGCACCTCGTCCAGGATCACCGTGTCCACGCCGCGCAGGGCCTCCCGGGAGGCGGAGGTGAGCAGCAGGAACAGCGACTCGGGCGTGGTGATCAGGATGTCCGGCGGGTGGGTCGCGAAGCGGCGGCGGTCGGTGGCCGGGGTGTCGCCGGAGCGGATCGCGACCTGGACCTCGGGCTCGGGCAGGCCGAGGCGGACGGCGGCCTGGCGCAGGCCGGTCAGGGGCGCGCGCAGGTTCCGTTCCACGTCCACGGCCAGGGCCTTGAGCGGTGAGACGTAGAGGACCCGGCAACGGCGCTTGGACTCGGCGGGGGGCGGGGTGCTGCTGAGGCGGTCGAGGGCGGAGAGGAAGGCGGCCAGCGTCTTCCCGGAGCCGGTGGGGGCGACCACCAGGACGTCCGTCTCCCGCTGGATGGCGCGCCAGGCCTCGGCCTGGGCGGCGGTGGGGGCGGAGAAGGCACCGGTGAACCAGGCCCGGGTGGCCGGGGCGAAGCCGGCCAGGGGGTCGTCGGCGGGCGGGGTGGGGTGCTGGGGCGCCATGCCCCCATGGTGCCGGGTGGGACTGACACGTGGGGCGGGAGGCGAGGGGGGCAGGGGAATCGGCGGGAGGGGGATACGGGCGGGGAGCAAGCCGGGGAGCAGAAACGATGATCCGCTCATATGGTGAGGAATCGGATGTTTGACCCATCCGTGACCGAACGGACCGACGAGCGGAGACCGTGCGATGGTGCAGGCGCACCCGTCGGGCCGGACCGCCCGGCGCCGTCGGCCCCGCGGACCGGCCAGGGCGCTGCTGGCGATGCTGCTCACGGCGCTGGTGGTCGGCGGCGCCGTCCCGTACATGGCCGGGCCGGGGCGGGCGTACCTCAGCTACCTGGTGCTGGCCGAGGGCGAGGACGCCGCCGGCGCGGCCCGGGCCGGGACGGAGAGCAGGGCGGCGGGCGGGCAGGTGGTCCAGGAGTACCCGCAGATCGGGGCCGTGCTGGTGTACGCGACCGGGCCGTTCGCCGAGCGCGTGCGGGCCAGGCCCGGGATCGCCGCCGTCGGGGCGACCAGGACCGCGCCGGTGGTCGCGCCGCCGCGGCAGGTGGCGGGCGCGGGGGACTTCACGGCGGGCCCCCGAGGGGGACGGGGCGGCGACCGGGCCGACGGGGAGACCGTCACGGTGCCCGACCCGGGGGAGGGGGACGCCTGGAACCTCGCCATGATCGGCGGCGGCGCCGCGCCCGGCCCCGACGTGCTGCGCGGGGTGCTGGTCGCCGTACTGGACTCCGGGGTCGACGACACCCATCCGGACCTGCGCGCCGCCGTCGACCCGAAGGCCTCCGCCTCCTGCGCGGACGGCCGGCCCGACGCCCGCACCGGCGCCTGGCGGCCCGAGCCCGGGGTGGCCGAGAGCGGCCACGGCACGCACGTCGCCGGGATCGTCGGCGCCGCCCGGGACGGCCACGGGGTCTCCGGGGTGGCGCCCGGCGTGCGGATCGCGGCGGTGCGGCTGCTCGGGCCGCTCGGGCAGTACTACGCGGAGAACATCGTCTGCGGCCTGCTCTGGGCCGCCGACCACGGGGCCAGGGCGATCAACAACAGCTACTTCGCCGACCCGTGGAAGTACAACTGCCCCGAGGACGCGGACCAGGCCGCGCTGGTCGCGGCCGTCGGCCGGGCCGCCGGCTACGCCCGGCGGAAGGGGGCGGTGGTGGTCGCCTCGGCGGGCAACGACGGGCAGGACCTCGGCGCGGCGCGGACCGACGAGCGGAGCCCCAACGACCGGATCTCGGGGCCGGCGCCCGTCCGCCGCCTCGGCACGGAGTGCGTGCGGCTGCCCGGGGAACTGCCGGGGGTGGTCACCGTCACCGCGCTGGACCGGGACGGGCACCCGGCGGGCTACTCCAACCACGGGCGCGGACGGGTCTCGCTGGCCGCGCCGGGCGGCGAGCCGGACGGCGGGCCGCAGGGGGCGGTCGTGTCCGACTGGCCGGACGGGAGGTACGCGGCGCTGGCGGGGACCTCGATGGCGGCGGCGCACGTGACGGGAGCGGTGGCCGTGGCGGCGGCGCTGCGTCCGGGGGCGGGGGCGGACGAGCTGGTGGGGATGCTGACCGGCGCGGCGGGGGCCGGGTGTGCCGCGGGGTGCGCGGACCGGGGGTACTTCGGGGCGGGGGTACTGGCCCTGCCCCGTTGAGGGGGCCGAGGAAAAGCGGGTGACGGGGCGGTGTCGCCGGGGCGAGGATCGGGGCATGGGCGATGCGGATGCGGGTGTGTTCCTGGAGACCGAGCGGCTGGCGTTGCGGCGCTTCGGCCCGGATGACGTCGAGCGGCTCGTGGAACTGGACGGTGACCCACAGGTGATGCGCTTCCTGACCGGGGGGAAGCCGAGTGCGCGGGAGTGGGTCGAGGGGGAGCTGCTGCCGCGGTACCTGGAGTGCTACCGGCGGTACGGCGATCTCGGGTGGTGGGCGGCCGAGGAGCGGGCGGGCGGGGCGTTCCTGGGGTGGTTCGAGTTCCGGCCGACGCGGGAGGGGGAGCGGAGCGAGGTCGAGCTCGGGTACCGGTTGCGGCGGGCCGCGTGGGGGCGCGGGTACGCGACGGAGGGGGCGCGGGCGCTGGTCCGGCTCGGGTTCGCGGAGCTGGGGGTGGAGCGGGTGGTGGCGTACACGATGACGGTGAACGCGGGCTCGCGGCGCGTCATGGAGAAGAGCGGGCTGTCGTTCGTCCGCACGTTCCACGAGGACTACCCGGAGATGATCCCGGGCAGCGAGCACGGGGAGGTCGAGTACGCGCTGACGCTCGGGGAGTGGCGGGCGCGGTCCGGGATACTTGGGGCATGAGGCTGACGGAGTTCTGGCGACGGATGTACGCGCACTTCGGGGAGGCGTACGCGGAGTCGTTCGCGACCGACCACGTGATGAGCGAGCTGGGCGGCCGGACGGTGCGGCAGGCGCTGGAGGCGGGCTGGGAGGCCAAGGACGTCTGGCGCGCGGTCTGCGACACCCAGGGCGTCTCCGGGGCGCTGCGCTGACTGCCGGCCTCCGGACGGCATGGGACAGACTGTCCGGGTGACAAATAGCGCGGAACAGAAGAATTCGGACCGGGATGCCGACGGCACCCCGGCGGGTGGGGGGCTGTGGGGCGGCGGCGGGATGCCGCGCTGGCTGCCGCGGGCGATGGTGCTGTTCCTGGTGCTGGTGGGGCTGTTCCAGCTCGCGGACTGGGCGTTCCGGCAGCTGATCGACCTGTTCGTGATGCTGCTGGTGTCGTTCTTCCTGTCGTTGGCGCTGGAGCCGGCCGTGGACCGGATGGCGGCGCGGGGGGTGCGCCGGGGCATCGGGACCTTCCTGGTGTTCGTGGCGGTCGGGGTCGCGGTGGTCGGCTTCCTCGCCGCGCTCGGGACGCTGCTGGTCGACCAGGTGGCGAAGATCGCCGGGGATCTGCCGCACCTGGTCGACAGCCTGATCGGGTGGATCAACCGGACCTTCCACCAGGAGCTCTCACTGGGTGAGCTGCAGAATCGATTGCTCAAGGACTCCGGCGCCATCGAGAGCTACGTCCAGCAGGCCGCCGACAACGTCTGGGGTGTCTCCTCCACCCTGATCGGCGGGCTCTTCCAGGCCTTCACGGTCGGGCTGTTCACGTTCTACTTCACCGCCGAGGGCCCGCGGGTGCGCCGGACGGTCTGTTCGATGCTGCCGCCGGCCAAGCAGGGCGAGGTGCTGCGGGCCTGGGAGATCGCGCTCGCCAAGACCGGGGGCTACCTCTACTCCCGGGCCCTGCTCGCGGTGGTGTCGTCCATCGGGCACTGGGTGATGTTCGCGCTGCTGGACCTGCCGTACGCGGCGGCGCTGGCGGTCTGGGTGGGCGTCATGTCGCAGTTCGTGCCGACCATCGGGACGTACCTCGCCGGGGCGCTCCCGGTGCTGGTGGCGCTGACGGTGGACCCGGTGGACGCGCTGTGGGTGCTGGGCTTCGTGGTGGTCTACCAGCAGATCGAGAACTACCTGCTGCAGCCGCGGATCACCGCGCGGACGGTGGACGTGCACCCGGCGCTGGCCTTCGGCTCGGTGATCGCGGGGGCGGCACTGCTCGGCGCGGTGGGCGCGCTGATCGCGATCCCGGCGGCGGCGACGCTCCAGGGCTTCGTGGGCACGTACGTGCGGCGCTACGAGGTGGCCACCGATCCCCGGATCGACCGGGGCGAGCAGCGGCGGGCCAGGCGGGAGCTGCGCCGGGAGGCCGCCCGGAGGCTGCGCCGGATGGTCGGCCGGGACGGGGCCAGGCGCGGGGAGTGACCCGGGACGCCGCTCCCGGGGGTGCCTCGGGAGCGGCACGGCCCGGACGTGCGACGCTTGAATCGAACAGATGTTCTTTGTACTCTCCGGCGAGGAGTTTTCCACAGGCGGAGCCCGGTCGGGCTCGTTTGTCAGTGGGACGCGCTAGCGTCGATGACGATGAAGCGCACAGCACAGAACCCGAGGGAAAAAGCCATGGCAGGTACGGACCGCGAGAAGGCCCTTGAGACCGCTCTCGCCCAGATCGAGCGGCAGTTCGGCAAGGGCTCGGTGATGCGCCTCGGCGAGAAGGCCAACGAGCCGGTCGAGGTGATCTCCACCGGGTCCACCGCCCTGGACGTCGCCCTCGGGGTCGGCGGCATTCCGCGCGGCCGAGTGGTCGAGATCTACGGCCCCGAGTCCTCCGGCAAGACCACCCTGACCCTGCACCTGGCCGCCAACGCCCAGAAGGCCGGCGGCACGGTCGCGTTCGTCGACGCGGAGCACGCGCTCGACCCGGAGTACGCCAAGAAGCTCGGCGTGGACACCGACGCCCTGCTGGTCAGCCAGCCGGACACCGGTGAGCAGGCGCTGGAGATCACCGACATGCTGATCCGCTCCGGCGCGATCGACCTGGTGATCATCGACTCGGTCGCGGCGCTCGTGCCGCGCGCCGAGATCGAGGGCGAGATGGGCGACTCGCACGTCGGTCTCCAGGCGCGACTGATGAGCCAGGCGCTGCGCAAGATCGCCGGTGCGCTGAACCAGTCGAACACCACCGCGATCTTCATCAACCAGCTGCGCGAGAAGATCGGCGTGATGTTCGGTTCGCCGGAGACCACGACCGGTGGCCGGGCGCTGAAGTTCTACGCCTCGGTCCGCCTCGACATCCGCCGGATCGAGACCCTGAAGGACGGCACCGAGGCGGTCGGCAACCGCACTCGCGTCAAGGTAGTCAAGAACAAGGTCGCCGCGCCGTTCAAGCAGGCCGAGTTCGACATCCTCTACGGCGTGGGCATCAGCCGCGAGGGCGGCCTGATCGACATGGGCGTGGAGCACGGCTTCATCCGCAAGTCGGGCGCCTGGTACACCTACGAGGGCGACCAGCTCGGCCAGGGCAAGGAGAACGCCCGCAACTTCCTGCGGGACAACCCGCAGCTCGCCGACGAGATCGAGCGGAAGATCAAGGGCAAGCTCGGCATCGGTCCCAAGGTGGAGGAGCCGGCTGAGGGCGCGGAGGCCGCCGCCGCTGCCGACGGCGCCGCCAAGCCGATCACCGCGACCGCCACCAAGACGGCCGCGGCGAAGAAGACGGCGGCGGCCAAGGCCTGAGCCGTTGACGCAGCACGACATGGCGGGCGGCGGCCCGGAGGACGACGACCACGGGCCGCCGGACTGGTTCGCCGCGGTCGCGGAGGAGCCCGAACCGGTGGTCGCGAAGCCCCGGGGGTCGCGCTCCCGGGGCCGCGGCCGGGCCACCACACCGTGGGCATCCGGCCCTGAGCCGGAGTTCGACCTGGCTCCGGCCCGGGCGCGGCGCGGCGCGGCGCCCGGGCCGGAGTCGGCGGAGATCCCGGTCGAGGCGCTCGGCCTGGTCTCCGCCTCCGAGCTGCCCACCGGCCGCCGGCGGAGACGCTCGGCCCTGGCGGCCGAGGAACTCGGAGCGGGGCCCGCTCCGACACCGACGGCCGCGGAGAGCGGCCGGGGCGGAGCCGAGGCGGCCGGTCACGGGGGTGCGGCCGCCTCGACCTCCCGTCGCGGCGCACGGCGGGGCCGTTCCGCGGCGGGGCCGTCCGACGAGAAGGGCACCGCCCGGGCCTCCCGGAAGCAGTCCGAGGAGTCCGCCGACCCGGAGGCCCGCGCCCGGGACATCTGCCTGCGGCTGCTGACCGGTGCCGCGAAGACCCGCAAGCAGCTCGCCGACGCCCTGCGCAAGCGGGAGATCCCCGACGAGGTGGCCGACGAGGTGCTCACCCGGCTCGAAGAGGTCGGGCTGATCGACGACGCGGCCTTCGCCCAGGCCTGGGTGGAGTCCCGGCACGCCGTCCGGGGTCTGTCCCGGCGGGCGCTGACCCAGGAACTGCGCACCAAGGGCGTCGCCGCCGACCTGGTCGAGCAGGCCGTCGCCCAGCTCGACCACGACGACGAGACGGACGCGGCCCGGGCCCTGGTCGAGCGCAAGCTGCGGTCCACCCGGGGGCTGGACGCCCAGGTGCGCACCCGGCGACTGGTCGGGATGCTGGCCCGGCGCGGCTACTCCGAGGGGCTGGCGTTCCGGGTGGTGCGCGGTGCGCTGGAGGAGGAGCAGAATGAACTGCCGGGTCCGGAATAGTCAGGAGCGGTGGCAGTTCTGTAGGCGTCTTGGAGTGAACCAGATCAACTCTTGACCGTTTCGTGACCCCCACCTAGCCTCGCCATCAGTTCCCGGGCGCCTCCGGACGGCGGCCCGCGCGGCGACGGGGGAGTGGGCGGCAATGGGGATCTCGGCGGGCACCGGCCCGAGCGGCTCACTGGTGGTGGTCGCCGGATCGGCCGCACTCCTCCTGCTGCTGTTCGCCGCGGCGGCCGGGCTGGCGATCGGGCGGCTGCGAGCGGCCCGGCGCCGTGCGTCGGCCGAGGCCGAGCAGGCCCGGCGGTGGGCCGAGGGGCAGGCCGACCGGCAGCGGGTCGAACTGGCCCGGCGCGAGGAGGACATGGCCGAGGAGCTGCGCAGGCTGCGCCGTCGAGAGGACGAACTGGCCGAGCGCTCGGCCGAGTTGGAGCTGTCCCGGGGTGAGGCCGAGGCGCTGGTCACCCGGCGGGTGGCGGCCCTGGAACGGGCCGCCGGGCTCTCCGCCGAACAAGCCCGCGCCGAACTCCTGCGGGAGGCCGAGGAGTCGGCCCGGCGGGAGGCCGCGGTCACCGTCCGGGAGATCGAGCGCGAGGCCAGGGAGGAGGGCGAGCGCCGGGCCCGGGACATCGTCGCCGGGGCGGTCCAGCGGCTGGCGACGGAGCAGACCGCGGAGAGCGCCGTCACCGTCCTCCCCTTGCCGAACGAGGACATCAAGGGCCGGATCATCGGCCGCGAGGGCCGCAACATCCGCGCCTTCGAGGCGGTCACCGGTGTGAACCTGATCGTCGACGACACCCCGGAGTCGGTGCAGCTGTCCTGCTTCGACCCGATCCGCCGGGAGACCGCCCGGCTCACCCTGGAGCAGCTGGTCGAGGACGGCCGGATCCACCCGACCAGGATCGAGCAGCTGTACGAGCGCAGTCGCGAGGAGGTCGGGCAGCGCTGCGTCCGGGCCGGCGAGGACGCCCTGATGGAGGCCCGGGTCGGCGGGATGCACCCCGAACTCGTCCGCACCCTGGGCTCGTTGCGCTACCGGGCGTCGTACGGGCAGAACGTGCTCGGGCACCTGCTGGAGTCCGCGCACCTGGCCGGGATGATGGCCGCCGAGCTCGGGGTGGACCCGGAGCCCGTGCGGCGCGCGGCGCTGCTGCACGACATCGGCAAGGCGCTCACCCACGAGTCCGAGGGCAGCCACGCCGCCGTCGGCGCGGAGCTCGCCCGGCGGTACGGCGAGACCCCCGAGGTGGTGCACGCGATCGCCGCCCACCACAACGAGGTCGACCCCCGCACCGTGACGGCCGTGCTGACCCAGGCCGCGGACGGCTGTTCGGGCGGTCGGCCGGGCGCGCGCAAGGAGTCGCTGGAGCTGTACGTCCGGCGGCTGGCGCGGCTGGAGGAGATCGCGCGCTCGCACGAGGGCGTGGCCGAGGTGTTCGCGATGCAGGCCGGCCGCGAGGTCCGGGTGATGGTCCGGCCGGAGGCGGTGGACGACCTCGGTGCCGAACTGATCGCCCGCGAGGTGGCCCGCCAGGTCTCGACCGAGCTGACCTACCCGGGCCGGATCAGGGTGACGGTGGTCCGCGAGAGCCGGGCCACCGCGGTGGCCGGCTAGGGCGGCCCCTGGCCCCCGAGCCTCGGCCCGCGCCCCGTTGGCGCGACGCTGCCTAGGAGGCGCCCCGGCTCGGGGAGTCCACCTGCTCGGACGCGGGCTGGTCGGCCGGCTCGGGCGCCGGGGTGAGTGTGGCCGGGCCGCCGCGGGCCTTGTCGGCGAGGGCGAGCAGGTCCTCGGCGACGGCGCCCTGGGTGACGCCGACCAGGTGGCCGTCCGGGCGGATCAGCAGGACGGTGTGCGGGCCGGCGCCCGGATAGTCCTCGGTGACCAGCACCTCGGCCGGGACGGGCAGAGCGGCGGCGACCTCGGCGAGGCGGGGCATCAGGCCGGCCCCGAGCCAGTGCTCGGAGGACCAGACCGCGGTGCCGGGGGCGACCAGCAGCAGCAGGAACGTGGAGCCGAGCCGGGCGTGCAGGTGGTCGGGGGTGCCGTCGTCGGCGAGCACCGGCAGGTCCGGGACGAGCACGCCGGGCGCGGTGGCGGGCAGCAGTTCGCTGAGCGAGGTGGTGCCGCGCGCGCCGCGCTGCACCGGGACCCGGCCGGGGACGCCGGAGGGCGCGGCCGGGTAGGCGGGCGCGCCGCCGAAGCGGCCGGTGCCGAGCGGCCCGTCGGCGAGCAGCGGGGCGTGCTTGCGGAAGCCGCCGACCAGCAGCGAGCGTCTGGTCTGCTGCCAGCCGCGCAGCGGGCGCAGCAGCGGCATGGACTGGTCGACGGCGCGCAGCCGGGCGCCGACCGCGCCGCGCCGCTCGGCCTCGTAGCCGTCCAGCAGCGAGCCGCCGGGCTGCGGGCCGCCGGAGTGGAGGTGCCAGGCGAGGGCGAGCCGCCAGGCGAGGTTGTCGGCGTCGCGCAGGCCGTCCGTGAGGTTCTGCATGCCGAGCGCGCCGTGCAGGTGGGCGGCGTCGCCGGCCAGGAAGCAGCGGCCGATCCGGAAGCGGGCGGCGAGCCGCTGCTGGGCGGTGTGGTCGGCGGCGGCCAGCAGCTCGAAGCGGGGCAGCTCGCCGCACCAGCCGGTGAGGGTGGAGGTGACGCGGGTGAGCAGGGTGTCGCCGGTGACGATGCCGGGCCAGGTGGCGTGCGGGTCGACCGTCTCGGTGGCGGCGGGGCGGCCGGGGGGCAGCCGCCAGTCGAGCCGCCAGACGCCGTCCGGCAGCGGACGGGCCGAGGCCTCGCGGTCGCCCCGCCACGGGGGCTCGCGGTGCAGCCGGGCGCCGTCGAAGGGCAGGTCGACCCGGACGGTGGCGATGGCGTTGCGGTCGACCGCGGGCCGGCCGGGGAAACGGATCTTCAGGAGCTTGCGGACGGCGGATCTCGCGCCGTCGCAGCCCACCAGGTGGCTGCCGCGCCACCAGGTGGTGGTGCCGTCCTGGGTGCCCACGGTGCGGATGCTGACGCCGCCGCGGTCCTGTTCGAGCTCGACGACCCGGTTGAGCGGGACCAGCTTGATCAGCGGGGTGCCGCTGAGGGCGTCGCGCAGCCCGCGCTGGAGGCGGTGCTGGGGCAGGTGGAAGGTGGGCGAGTCGGTGAGGTCGATCCGCAGCACCTCCTGGCGGCGCCGCCAGACCTCGAAGGAGTCCCAGAGCGCGGAGTCCGAGACGGCCCGCGGGTAGCCGATCCGGGTCAGGAAGGCGGCGGTGTCGGCGCCGAGGACGAGGCTGCGCGGGCCCTCCGGGCAGAGCCCGGAGCCCTCGTCGAGGACGATGGTGGGCACCTCGTGCCGGGCCAGGGCGAGGGCCAGGGCCAGACCGACCGGTCCGGCCCCGACCACGATCACCGGGTCCATGAGGGGACCTCCGGGCACGAACCGGCCGATCGGCCGGCGTCAGTTACCGCTGCCGCATATGCCGCGTGGATGCTCCCGGGAGGTGTCACGAACAGCAATGCAACAGATCACCTGCGTGTCCGTCAAGCAGAAGCCGAAGTGCGCCGGTTCGCGCCGCGACGGCCGCGTGCTTCGATCCAGCGTGCGAGCGCGGTCAACAGAAGGCACATCGCGATGTAGATCGGTCCGATCACGAGCACCACGGGGATGTAGGGGAAGCCCGCGGCGTTGATCGGCTGGCTGGCGATCTTCTTGCCCATGAACAGCAGTTCGTTGTAAGTGATGACGAAGCCGAGCGAGGTGTCCTTGAGGGTGACGACCAGCTGGCCGATCATCGAGGGCAGCATCGAGCGGACGGCCTGCGGCACCAGGATCGACGTCATCACCTGGGTCTTGCGCATGCCGAGCCCGTAGGCCGCCTCGCCCTGGCCGCGCGGGACGGCGTTGACGCCGCTGCGGATGATCTCGGCCTGGACCGCCCCGTTGTAGAGGGTCAGGCCGAGCACCAGCGCCCACATCGGCTGCTGGGCGAAGAAGGCGTAGTAGAGCGCGACGATCAGGATCAGCAGCGGCATCGCCCGGAAGAACTGGGTGAAGCCCGTGCAGAACCAGCGGACCGGCCGGTGGTCGGAGAGCTGACCGGCCGCCAGCAGCGCGCCCAGGGTGAGGGAGAAAGCCGCCGCGAGCCCGAAGGCCTCCAGGGTGGACAGCAGACCGTCCACGATCTGCTGCTGGACGTAGGTGTACTGGAAGGCGTCCCAGAGACCGGCGTCGAACTGGCCGTTGTCGTTCAGCGCGCCGAAGACGTACCAGAGGAGGCCGGCGATGCCGAGCACCGAGAGGACGCCGAACGCGCGGTAGCGGGTGCGGGCCTTCGGGCCGGGGGTGTCGTAGAGGACGCTCGCCGAAGCCTGACGGTTGAAGACGCTCATCGGGCCACCGCCAGTCGGGATTCCAGGACGCGGAAGAACGTGGCGACCGCGGCGCTGATCAGCAGGTAGGCGCAGGCCACCCAGAAGAAGATGGAGAAGATCGAGTAGCCGCGCTCGGAGAAGGTCTGCTGGGAGCTGTACAGCTCGGTGACGCTGAACGCGCCGGCGATCGCCGAGTTCCTGGGCAGGGCGATGAACACGCTGCTCATCGGGCCCAGGACGGTGCGGGCGGCCTGCGGCAGGACGACCAGGGTGAGGGTCTGGCCGAAGGACATGCCGAGGCTGCGGGCGGCCTCCGCCTGGCCGAGCGGCACGGTATTGATGCCGGAGCGGATCACCTCGCAGACGAACGAGGCGGTGTACCCGCCGAGCGCCAGCACCGCGAACACCAGGTGACTGAAGTGCACGCCCAGCGGCGGCAGTCCGAAGGTGACGGCGAAGAACAGCAGGGTCAGCGGGGTGTTGCGGAAGAGCGTCACCCAGGCGGTGCCGAAGGCGCGCAGGACCGGCACCGGGGAGACCCGGAAGGCCGCCAGCAGGGTGCCCAGCAGCAGGGCGAGCAGAGCGCTGAGCGCGCTCACCTCGATCGTCTGTAGGAAGCCGTCGCGGAACAACGCGAAGTTGTCGTCCTCGAACAGGAACCCCATCCGGCGGCCCTCCTCTCAGTTCATGGTCGGGAAACCGACGTGCGGCGGGTGGATCAGTAGCGGTCGAGGGCCGGGATCTCGGGCGCCGGGGAGCCGGAGGCGCCCAGGGTCGCGTCGTAGGCCTTCTTCCAGTCGCCGTTGTCCTCGTGGGCCTTGAGGGCGTCGCTGATCGCGTCGCGCAGGGCCTTGTCGTCCTTGTTGAGGCCGACGCCGTAGTTCTCCTTGGTGAACGGCTTGCCGACCACCTTGAGCTTGGGGGCGTACTTGGAGGCGTAGCCCTTGAGGATCGCGTCGTCGGTGGTGACCGCGTCGACCTCGCCGGACATCAGCTTCTCGACGCAGGCCGAGTAGGTGTCGAACTGGGTGACCTTCGGGTTGTACTGCTTGATGTTCTGGATCGAGGTCGACCCGGTGGCGGTGCAGACGTTCTTGCCGCCGGTGGTCTCCGCGCCGGTGATCGTGGTGTTGTCGGCCTTCACCAGGAGGTCCTGGCCGGCGATGTAGTACGGGCCGGCGAAGGAGACGCTCTTCTTGCGCTCGTCGTTGATGCTGTAGGTGCCGACGTAGAAGTCGATCTGGCCCTTGGCGATGGCCGGCTCGCGCTGCGAGGAGACCAGGGTCTGCCACTTGATCTGCTGCGGGGTGAAGCCGAGGTCGGCGGCGATCATCTTGGCGATCTCGATGTCGAAGCCGCTGCGGTCGCCGCTGGCGACGTCCTCCCAGCCGAGGTTCGGCTGGTCGGCCTTGGCGCCGATGATCAGCTGGCCGCGCTTCTTGGCCTCGGCGAGCACCGCGGAGTCGATCTTGACGTCGGTCTTGACCGTGTAGCTCGGCAGCGCCGGGGCGCCGGTGCCGCCGCTGCTCGCGGCGGTGGCACCGGGGGTGCCGTCCTTGCCGCAGGCGGCGGTGGCGGTGAGCGCGACGGCACAGAGCGCGACGGCGAGGGTGCGGGACGTCCTCATGAGGGTTCTCCTGGGGCTGGGCCGCGGTGTCGACCGGGCTCTGGCGGCTGGAAGGCGTGCACGGGCGGGGCCGGCCGGCGCCGGTGCCGGAGGCTGCCCCGCTGGTCTCGAAGCGTCAGTGGTGGAGGATCTTCGAGAGGAAGTCCTTGGCGCGGTCGGAGCGCGGTGCGGTGAAGAAGGCGTCCGGGGTGCTCTGCTCGACGATCTTCCCGTCGGCCATGAACAGCACCCGGTTGGCGGCGGAGCGGGCGAAGCCCATCTCGTGGGTGACCACGACCATGGTCATGCCGTCCGCGGCCAGCTGGCGCATGACCTCCAGCACCTCGTTGACCATCTCCGGGTCCAGCGCCGAGGTGGGCTCGTCGAAGAGCATCACCTTGGGCTTCATCGCCAGCGCCCGGGCGATCGCCACGCGCTGCTGCTGTCCGCCGGAGAGCTGGGCCGGGTACTTGTCCGCCTGCGCGCCGACGCCGACCCGCTCCAGCAGTCCCCGGGCGGTCTTCTCGGCCTCCGGGCGGGGCACCTTGCGCACCTTCACCTGGCCGATGACCACGTTCTCCAGCACGGTCTTGTGGGCGAACAGGTTGAAGCTCTGGAACACCATGCCGACCTCGGCGCGCAGCCGGGCCAGCTCCTTGCCCTCGGCGGGCAGCGGCCGGCCGTCGATGGTGATCGTGCCGGAGTCGATCGTCTCCAGCCGGTTGATCGTCCGGCAGAGCGTCGACTTGCCCGAGCCGGAGGGGCCGATCAGCACGACCACCTCGCCCTGGGCGATCCGGAGGTCGATGTCCTGCAGGACGTGCAGCGCCCCGTAGTGCTTGTTGACGTTGCTCAGCACGACCAGTGGGGCGGCTGCGGGGGTGGAGTCCTCGACCGGGCTCTCGGTCATCGCGCCTGCTCCCTCTGTCGTTGAATGGTGCCTGCCCGAGAAGTCCCAACTCCCTTGGCGGGCAACGGTGGTACGAATCCGGGAGCCGCGGCCGGCGGAGCCGCAGCCCCCGGTGGGCCGACCTTAGGAGGCGTGGCCGCGCGCCGTCAGCCCATCTGAGCGGAACTTGAGGATCACGAAACGGCCACACGGCGCCCATGCGCTGTTCGCCCGGGCGCCGACGGGGCATGTCACAGCGGGAATCCGCTCCGGTGCTCCCCGTCCCCCACGAGCCCGGTGCGCGGTCGAACCTGGCGCCGGGCCGCTCACTGGCTCATACTGCGCAGGACCGGGACCGGAACGATCGGCCCGGTGATCACGGGTGATCACGTGGGGGAAGGAGGAGGACAGGATGCGACTGCTGCTCGTCGAGGACGACGAACGCGTGGCCGCCGCGCTGGTCGCGGTGCTGGGCCGGCACGGCTTCCAGGTCCGGCACGCCCGCAGCGGGCACGAGGCACTGGACGCCCTCGTCCCGGACGGCAACGAGCCGTACCGCGTGGTGCTGCTCGACCTCGGGCTGCCCGACCGCGACGGCTTCGAGGTGTGCAGCCGGATCAGGGCCGGCAGCGGCGTGCCGGTGATCATGGTCACCGCCCGCGCCGACGTCCGCTCCCGGATCCACGGCCTCAACCTGGGCGCCGACGACTACGTCACCAAGCCGTACGACATGGGCGAACTGCTCGCCCGCATCCACGCCGTCGCCCGCCGCGGCGCGGCCCCCGCCGCGGCTGCCGTACCCGCACGCGACTCCGTGCCGCAGCAGCGCGGCCCGCTGGAGTCCCGCGGCATCCGGATCGACCGGGAACGCCGCAGGGTCAGCGTGGACGGCCGCGACGTGCCGCTCACCCGCAAGGAGTTCGACCTGCTCGCGCTGCTCGCCCAGAGCCCGGGCGTGGTCTACCGCCGCGAGCAGATCTTCAGCGAGGTCTGGCGCAGCGGCTGGGAGGGCAACGGGCGCACCCTGGAGGTGCACATCGGCTCGCTGCGCAACAAGCTCGCCCTGCCCGGCCTGGTCGAGGCCGTCCGCGGGGTCGGCTACCGGCTGATCCCCGACATCCCCGCGCCCGCCGCGACCGAACCGGCCCCGCCCGCCCCCGCGGAGCACTGACCGCACGTGCGCACCCGCCTGCTCGGCATCCTGATCGCCCTCATGCTCTGCGTCCTGGCCGCCCTTGGGCTGCCGCTCGCGGCGGCGGTCGCGGCGGCCGAGCAGACCAAGGTGGTCGTCGACCGGCTCGACGACGCCGCCCGCCTCGCCCAGGACCTGCCCACCTCCGGCGCCGCCGACTCGGCACGCAAGGGGGACCCGGAACCCGCCCCGGGGGACCAGAGCCGCGAGCGCGCGATCGACAGCGAGGTGCGCCGCTACCACGACCTCTACGGCGTGCACCTGGGCATCTTCCAGCGCGACGGCGCGGCGATCAGCGCCGCTCCGGACGGCTGGCGGGTGCCCGCCGGCGGCTGGGCCGCCCAGGCCTTCCAGGAGGCGCTCGACGGGCGGCGCAGCCACAACCCGCCGCAGGTCTGGCCGTGGACGCCGGACCGGACGATCACCGTCGCCGCCCCGGTGGTGCGCGACGGCGACGTGGTCGCGGTGGTGCTGAGCGAGTCCCCGACCGAGGCGCTGCGCACCCGGGTGCTGCACCAGTGGCTGGTGATCGGCGCGGGCGAGGCCGCCGCGATGATCGTCGCCGTGCTGCTCGCCGTCCGGCTCACCGAGTGGGTGCTGCGCCCGGTGCGCACCCTGGACCGGGCCACCCACGACATCGCCACCGGCCGGATGGCCGCGAGGGTCGCCCCCGGCGGCGGACCGCCCGAACTCCAGCGGCTGGCCCGCTCGTTCAACGAGATGGCGGACCACGTGGTGCTCGCCATGGACCAGCAGAAGGCCTTCGTCGCGGACGCCTCGCACCAGCTGCGCAACCCGCTGTCGGCACTGCTGCTGCGGGTCGAGGTGCTCGGTCTGGAACTGCCCGAGGGCCACGAGGAGGAGCTCAGCGGCGTACGGGAGGAAGGCGTCCGGCTGGCCCGGGTGCTGGACGACCTGCTCGGGCTGGCCACGGCCGAGCACGCCCGCCCCGAACCGGAGCGCACCGACCTCGCCGAACTCACCCTGGCCCGGGTGGACGCCTGGCGGCCGGCGGCCGAACAGCGCGGGATCGCGCTGCGCTGGGACGGCCCGGCGCTGGCGATCGGGATGGCCGACCCGATCGGCTTCGGCTCGGCCCTGGACGCCGTGGTGGACAACGCGCTCAAGTTCAGCCCGGCCGGCAGCGAGGTGCGGCTGCGGGTCGCGGTGCGCCGGGACGAGGTCGCGGTGACCGTCAGCGACGCCGGGCCCGGCCTCACCGAGGACGAGCTGTCCCGGGCCGGGGACCGGTTCTGGCGCAGCACGCGGCACCAGAACGTGGACGGATCGGGGCTCGGGCTGTCCATCGCCCGCACCCTGCTGGCGGCCGGCGGCGGCTCGCTCGGCTTCGCGCCGGTCAGGCCGACCGGGCTCGCGGTGACGCTCGCGGTGCCCCGGCCGGAGAAGTAGCCGCCGGGACGGCCCCCCGGGGCGCCCGCGGGAGGCGTCCCGCGGCTCCTACGGCTTCACCGAGCGGTAGTAGCGCGCCGCGCCGGTGTGCAGCGGGAGCGGGTCGGTGTAGACGGCCGTGCGCAGGTCGACCAGCTGGGCCGCGTGCACCTGGGCGCCGATCTGGTCCCGGCTGTCGATCACCGCGCGGGTCATGCCCTCGATCAGGCCCGGGTCCGCGTCGTCCCGGGTGATCAGCAGGTTGGGCACGGCCACCGTGGCGACGGCGTCCTTGGGCTCGGCGTTCGGGTAGGTGCCCTTGGGCATGGTGGCCGCCCGGTAGGCGTCGCTGCCGCCGCCCTCGGCCTTGTGCAGCGCCTCGGAGAGGTCGCCCAGCGGCACGACCCGGATCGGGAAGTGGTCGGAGAGGTCGGTGAGCGCGCTGGTGGGCAGGCCCCCGGACCAGAAGAAGGCGTCCAGCCGGCCCGCGCGCAGGTCGTCGGCGGCCTCGCCGATGCCCTTCGGCACCGGGACGACGTCGTGCTCCGGGTCCAGCCCGGCCGCGTCCAGCAGCCGCGTGGTCACCAGGTTCACCCCGGACTGCGGCAGCCCGACGCCGACCCGCAGGCCCTTGAGGTCGGCCGTGCGGCGCACCGGGGAGGAGGCCGGGACGATCAGCTGCAGGTAGTCGTCGTACAGCCGGGCTATCGCCCGCAGCCTCCCCTTGCCGGCGCTCTGGTAGTCGGCGACCGCGTCGGCGGTGGCTATCGCGAAGGTGTCCCGGCCGTCGACCACCCGGGCCAGGTTGTCGATCGAGCCCTGGGTGTTGTCCAGCGCCAGCCGGACCCCCGGCATCGCCCGGGAGACGTGGGCCTGGAGCAGCTGCCCGTACCGGTCGTAGACGCCGCGCTGCACCCCGGTGGCGAAGCGGACCTCGCCGCGCGGGTACCCGGGCGAGCGGCCCGCCGACAGCCACCAGCCGCCGAACCCCGCCACCAGCAGGACCAGCACCAGCACCGTCCGCCACAACGGGCTGCGGGCCGTGGTGCGGACGGCGGTGCCGAGACGGGACGGGGTGGTGGGGACCATGCAGGGATACTGCCAGGCGCTCCGCCCGAACGGGAGGGGAACGGGTGGTGGAAGCTCGGGGAAAAGCCCTTCGCGGCTGCCCGTACCCTGGTCTGGTGAGCGGTGAGAGCGGATTGAAGAGCTACAAGGTCGTCACGCACGGCTGTCAGATGAACGTCCACGACTCCGAGCGGCTGTCCGGCCTGCTGGAGGACGCGGGGTACGTCAAGGCCGGGCCCGAGGGCGACCCGGACCTGGTGGTGTTCAACACCTGCGCGGTGCGCGAGAACGCCGACAACAAGCTGTACGGCAACCTCGGCCAGCTCGCGCCGGTCAAGACCCGCCACAAGGGCATGCAGATCGCCGTCGGCGGCTGCCTCGCCCAGAAGGACCGCGAGACCATCGTCAAGCGCGCCCCCTGGGTCGACGTGGTCTTCGGCACCCACAACATCGGCCACCTGCCGGCGCTGCTGGAGCGGGCCGCGGTCGAGCGCAAGGCCCAGGTCGAGATCCTGGAGTCGCTGGAGACCTTCCCCTCCACCCTGCCGACCCGCCGCGAATCCGCGTACGCCGCGTGGGTCGCCATCTCGGTCGGCTGCAACAACACCTGCACCTTCTGCATCGTCCCCGCGCTGCGCGGCAAGGAGGAGGACCGCCGCCCCGGCGACGTCCTCGCCGAGATCGAGGCACTGGTGGAGGAGGGCGTCATCGAGGTGACCCTGCTCGGCCAGAACGTCAACGCCTACGGCTCCGACCTGGGCGACCGCGAGGCCTTCTCCAAGCTGCTGCGCTCCGCGGGCCGGATCGAGGGCCTGGAGCGGATCCGCTTCACCTCGCCGCACCCGCGCGACTTCACCGACGACGTGATCGCCGCGATGGCCGAGACCCCGAACGTGATGCACCAGCTGCACATGCCGCTGCAGTCCGGCTCGGACCGCGTCCTCAAGGCGATGCGCCGCTCCTACCGGCAGGAGCGTTTCCTCGGGATCATCCGGAAGGTCCGCGAGGCGATGCCGGACGCGGCCATCTCCACGGACATCATCGTGGGCTTCCCCGGCGAGACCGAGGAGGACTTCGAGGAGACGATGCACGTCGTCCGCGAGGCCCGCTTCACCAACGCCTTCACCTTCCAGTACTCCAAGCGTCCCGGCACCCCCGCCGCGGAGATGGCGGACCAGGTGCCGAAGGAGGTCGTGCAGGCCCGCTACGACCGGCTGATCGCCCTCCAGGAGGAGATCTCCTGGGAGGAGAACAAGAAGCAGGTCGGCCGCACCCTGGAGATCCTGGTCGCCGAGGGCGAGGGCAAGAAGGACGACCGGACCCGGCGGCTCTCCGGGCGCGCCCCCGACAACCGGCTGGTGCACTTCGAGAAGCCGGAGGAGCCGGTGCGCCCCGGCGACACGGTGACCGTCGAGATCACCTACGCCGCCCCGCACCACCTGCTCGCCGAGGGCCCGGCGCTCGCGGTGCGCCGCACCCGGGCCGGTGACGCCTGGGAGAAGCGCCAGGCGAAGCCCGCCGCCAAGCCGGCCGGCGTGCTGCTCGGCCTGCCGAAGATCGGCGCCCCGGCGGAGCTGCCGCTCGCCGCGCCGGCGGGCGGGGCTTGCTGCGGCGACTGAGGCCGCGCTCCGCACGGCGGCCCGGTGGGAGTGCGCACTCCCGCCGGGCCGCCGCCGCGTTTGGCTAGAGTGATCCGCATGCTGGTAGCCGCCGCCGTGTGCCCCTGTCCGCCCCTGCTCGTCCCCGAGGTCGCCGCCGGGGCCGCGCCCGAGCTGGACGGCCTGCGGGCGGCCTGCGACGAGGCTCTGGCGGCGCTGGTCGCGGCCGGACCGCAGCTGGTCGTGGTGGTCGGCACCGGGCCGGCCGCCGAGGTGTGGACCGAGGGCGGGGCCGGCTCCTTCCACCGCTACGGGGTGCCGCTGGTCGCCAAGCTGCCCGGCGACCGGGTCGAGGGGCCGGAACTGGCGCCCTCGCTGACCATCGGCGCCTGGCTGCTGGAGCGCGCCGGGGTGACCCTGCCGACGCACGCCTGCGCGGTCCCCGCCGACGCCCCCGCCGACCGGATGCTCGGCCTCGGGCAGGGCCTGGCCGGCCTCGCCGACCGGGTCGCCCTGCTGGTGCTCGGCGACGGCAGCGCCTGCCGCTCGCTGAAGGCGCCCGGCTACCTGGACGAACGGGCCGAGGGCTTCGACACCGCCCTCGCCGCCGCCCTGGGCGCGGCCGACCTGCCCGCCCTGGCCGCGCTGGACCCGGGCCTGGCCGCCGAGCTCAAGGCCGACGGCCGGGCGCCCTGGCAGGTGCTGGCCGGCGCCGCCGGGGGCGCCGGCCTCACCGGGCGGCTGGCCTACCGGGACGCGCCCTACGGGGTCGGGTACTTCGTGGCGTCCTGGAGCTGAGCTCCGGGAGCCCGGGCCCGGAGCCGAGTGCTCAGGACCGCGGGTCCTGGGCCGGGCCCCCGTCCTCCGGGTGCGGCTTGTGGGCGAAGTCGCCGACCGCGCCCTTGGCCTTGTCGGCGCCGTGCTCGATCTTGTCGCTGTACTTGCCCTTGGTCGCCTTGTCGATCGCGCCGCCGGCCTTGTCCACGGCCTTCTCGATCTGGTCGCTGTGCTTGCCCGCGAACTCGCTGGCCTTGCCCTTGAGCTCCTCGGCCTTGCCCTTGAGGTTGTCCATCAGACCCATGGCGATCTCCTTCATCCGCTGTCTCCCGCACAACGTCCGAGCTCGGCGAAGCGTTCGCAAATCCGGCCCAACCCGGGGAAACGGCCGGAAAGAGTCCGGGAAACAGTCATATCGTCGCGCAGTCCGGGGCGGGTGGCAGCCCGGTGCCCGGCGGCCCGGCGGTTTTGGGAGACTGGAACGGTGAGCAGCTCCAGTACCCCGCGTGTCGTCTCGATCGTCGGCGCGACCGCCGCCGGCAAGTCCGACCTGGCCGTCGCCATCGCCCGCACTCTCGGCGGCGAGGTGATCAACACCGACTCGATGCAGCTGTACCGGGGCATGGACATCGGCACCGCGAAGCTCACCCCGGCCGAGCGCGGGGGAGTGCCGCACCACCTGCTGGACGTCTGGGACGTCACCGAGGCCGCCAGCGTCGCCGAGTACCAGCGGCTGGCCCGGGCCGAGATCGACCGGCTGCTCGCCGCCGGCCGCACGCCCGTCCTGGTCGGCGGCTCCGGGCTGTACGTCCGGGCGGCGATCGACGAGATGGAGTTCCCGGGCACCGACCCGGCGGTGCGGGCCCGGCTGGAGGCCGAGCTGGAGGAGTCCGGCCCGTACGCGCTGCACCGGCGACTGGCCGGGCTGGACCCGCAGGCCGCCGAGGCGATCCTCACCACCAACGGCCGGCGGATCGTCCGCGCCCTGGAGGTCATCGAGATCACCGGGCAGCCGTTCACCGCCAACCTGCCGAGCAACACCGCCGTCTACGAGGCGGTGCAGATCGGCGTCGCCGTGCCCCGCCCCGAGCTGGACGAGCGGATCGCGCTGCGGGTCGACCGGATGTGGGAGGCCGGACTCCTGGACGAGGTGCGGGAGCTGGAGAAGGCCGGACTGCGGGAGGGGCGGACGGCCTCCCGGGCGCTCGGCTACCAGCAGGTGCTCGACCACTTCGCCGGCGAGTGCACCGAGGACGAGGCCCGGGCCGAGACCGTCCGGGCCACCAAGCGCTTCGCCCGCCGTCAGGAGTCCTGGTTCCGCCGCGACGACCGCATCGTCTGGCTCTCCCGGCCGGCCGGCACCGACCCCGTCGAGCTGCTGGAACGGTCCCTGGAACTGATCGACCGTCAGGGAGTTCCGGCCGCGTAGGAAGGGTTTCCGGCCAATCCGGCGGTGCACCTGCGCGCGCAGCCGACCGTGCAGGACGAACCGGCGGTCACGGCCCGATCACGTGATGGCCACGGATCACCCGTCGACCCCGGTCAGGCCCGGAACGCCACTCTGGACATGCCATCATCGATGCCGTAGGGGTCGACCGGAACGGGCCGACCGTGCCCGGCCGCGAGTCCGCTCGTGTCGAACTGTCAGGGGAGGCCGTGTGTCGACGGGTACCGGCCCCGAATCCGGCCAGGGCGGGAGCGTCACCGCACCGGCCGAGGAGTTCGACGAGTCGACGATGGGCGACCTCCCCGTGCTGACCGGGCTGGAGGCGCCGACCTCCTACGCGGCCGCGGTGCCCGCCCTGGACACCCGCACCCCGCCCGACGCCGCGGTGCACGAGCGGGAGATCCGCCCGCTGCGCCGGCTGCGCTGGTGGCAGACGCTGCCGATCGCCCTGCTGGGCACCCTCGGTTCGCTGATGTTCGCCTTCCCGCTCGCCTTCGGCTCGGCCGGCGCGCGCGCCACCATGGTCGGGATGCTCGGGCTGCTGTTCACCGCCGCCTCGATGGGCTGGGGCGCGATGGCCGCCCGGCACGCCGGCTACAAGTGGCCGGGGCTGCCGCGCCGGGGCTCCGGACAGCGGGCCGGCTGGAAGGCGATCGCGGTCTACACCCTGATCGCGCTGGTCGCCTGCGCGCTCGCGGTCTGGCGGGTCGCGTACCTGCGCTGAGCCTCCCACCGGCGGCTCAGTACCATCGGAGGGGTGAGCGCATCCTCCCCCCAGCAGGGCGGCCTCCCCTTCTTCAAGGGGCACGGCACCCAGAACGACTTCGTCATCGTCCCGGACCCGGACGGCGCGCTGGAGATCGGTCCCGAGACCGTCGCCGCGCTGTGCGACCGGCGGGCCGGCATCGGCGGGGACGGGCTGCTGCGCGTGGTGCGCGCCGCCGCCGACCCGGCCGCCGCGGGGATGGCCGACCGGGCCGAGTGGTTCATGGACTACCGCAACTCGGACGGCAGCATCGCCGAGATGTGCGGCAACGGCCTGCGGGTCTTCGCGCGCTTCCTGGTCGAGGCGGGCCTGGCCGAGCCCGGCGAGCTGGCCGTCGCCACCCGCTCCGGGGTGCTCACCGCGAAGGTCGCCGCGGCCGCCGCGGACGGCACGCCCGGCGACGTCACCATCGACATGGGCCGGGCCCGGCTGCCCGGACCGGACGGCATCGAGGTCGCGGTCGGCGAACGGCGCTGGCCGGCCCTGAACGTCAACATGGGCAACCCGCACGCGGTGGCCTTCGTGGAGAGCCTGGACCACGCCGGGGACCTGTTCGCCGCGCCGCTCACCAGCCCCGCGGGCGCCTATCCGGAGGGCGTCAACGTCGAGTTCGTGGTGGACCGCGGGCCGCGGCACGTCGCGATGCGGGTGCACGAGCGCGGCTCGGGCGAGACCCGCTCCTGCGGCACCGGCGCCTGCGCGGTGGCGGTGGCGGCCATCCGCCGGGACGGCGCCGACCCGGCCGTCACCGGTGAGGCGGTCGCGTACACCGTGGACGTGCTGGGCGGCCGGCTCGTCATCACCGAGCACCCGGACGGCCGGGTGGAGATGACCGGACCGGCGGAGATCGTGGCCGAGGGGCGGCTGGACGGGCGCTGGTGGGAGTCGGTGCGCTGAGGGCGCCCGGCCCGGGGCCCGGTTTGCCCAATTCGCGCCGTGACGAATCCCCCCGATCGGGTGATACCGGTCGCGGACGGGAATCAGGGCGTCGCGGAACGTGCTCTGCTCGGTAGCATGGACCACCGGGTCGATCACCCCATGGGGAGGGGTGTCGAGATCACCCCCTCGGACGGGGCGGTGCCCGGCGACCGTTGCCGGAGGTGCCGATGACCATCGAAGCCGGACAGCCCCTGGAGGGGCTGCAGCAAGCGGGGCAGCCCCTGACGGGGCAGCCGATGACCGTGCGGCAGGCCGGGGCCAGGCGGCCCCTCGGGGGGCTCGGCCGGGGCGCCCTCGGCCGGGCCGGGCGGGCCGCGCTGCTCGCCACCGGCCGCCCGCCCGTGCCGGACGCCCTGGAGCCGCTGGTCCGGGTCCACCGCCGGCACCACCCGCAGGCCGACCTCGGCCTGCTCGCCCGGGCGTACCGGCTCGCCGAGGCCAGCCACCGCGGCCAGAAGCGCAAGAGCGGCGAGCCGTACATCACCCACCCGCTGGCCGTCACCATGATCCTGGCCCAACTCGGCGCCGGGACCACGACCCTGGTCGCCTCGCTGCTCCACGACACCGTCGAGGACACCGAGTTGACGCTCGACCAGGTGGGCGCCGGGTTCGGTCCCGAAGTCGCCTACCTGGTCGACGGGGTGACGAAACTGGAGAAGGTCGACTTCGGCGCCGCCGCCGAGGCCGAGACCTTCCGCAAGATGCTGGTCGCCACCGGGGACGACGTCCGGGTGATGGTGATCAAGCTCGCCGACCGGCTGCACAACATGCGCACCATCCGGCACATGAAGCCGGCCAGCCAGGTGCGGATCGCCAAGGTCACCCGGGACGTGCTGATCCCGCTGGCCGAGCGGCTCGGCATCCAGGTGCTCAAGGCGGAGCTGGAGGACATCGTCTTCGCCACCCTGCACCCCGAGGAACACGCCCGCACCCGGGCCCTGATGGCCGGTCACGAGGCCGAGCCGGACACCCTGCTGGAGCCCTTCGCCCGGCGACTGGCCCGCCAGCTGGCCGAGGCCGGGGTGGCCGCCGAGGTGACCGTCCGGCCCCGGCACTGCGTGTCGCTGCACCGGGTGCTGCTCCGGCGGGCCGCCCTGCCCGGGCCGGACGGCCTGCCGCAGGGGCCGCGGCCGGCCGACTACGGACGACTGCTGGTGGTGGTCGAGGAGAACGCCGACTGCTACGCCGTGCTCGGCGAGCTGCACACCTGCTGGACGCCGCTTCCCGGCGAGTTCAAGGACTTCGTGGCCGCGCCCAAGTTCAACCTCTACCAGTCGCTGCACACCGCCGTGGCGCTCAGCGGCGGCGCGGTGGTCGAGGTGCTGGTCCGCACCCGGCGGATGCACGAGGTGGCCGAGACCGGCGTGGTCGCGCTCGGGGACCCGTCCCCGGCCGTCGCCGTGCAGGACGCCGACGAGCTGGACCGCACCGACCCGGCCCGCCCGGGCTGGCTCAGCCGGCTGCTGGAGTGGCAGCAGGAGACGCCCGACCCGGACGCCTTCTGGTCCGCGCTCACCGCCGACCTCGCCGGGGACCGCGAGATCACCGTGGTGACGGAGGGCGGCGAAACGCTTCAGCTGAGGGCCGGCGCCACCTGCGTGGACGCGGCCTACCGGCTCGGCGAGGAGACCGGCCACCGGTGCATCGGCGCGCGGGTCAACGGGCGGCTCACCGCGCTGTCCACCGTGCTGGAGGACGGCGACCAGATCGCGGTGCTCACCGAGACCCTCCCGGCCGGCGGCGGACAGCCCTCCGGCCCCGCCCCCGAGTGGCTGGCGCACGCCCGCACCCCGGCCGCCCGGCTGGCCATCGAGCGCTGGCTGGCCGACCACCCGGCCCGGCAGCCGGTGGTCCGCACCGGCCCGGCCGGCGGCCAGCCCGCCCCGCCCGGGCGCCCGGCCGCCGAGCGGCGGGCCGCCCCGGTCGTGGTGGCCGGCCGGCCCGGGGCGTCCGTCCGGCTGGCGCGCTGCTGCACCCCGGTGCCGCCGGACGAGGTCGCCGGCTACCCGATCCGCGGCGGCGCGGTCGCGGTGCACCGCACCGGCTGCCCGGCGGGAGAGCGGATGCGCGCCGACGGGCGGGCCGAGCTGGAGGTGCGCTGGCACCCGGAGGGCGGGCCGGCGGCCGGGCACCGGGTCACCCTGCGGGCCGAGGCGCTGAACCGGCCCCGGCTGCTCGCCGACCTCACCGCGGCGATCTCCGGGGCGGGAGTCGGCATCGTCTCGGCGGAGGTCGAGCCGCCGCAGGAGTCCCGGGTCCGGCACACCTACACCGTCGAACTGCCCGAGCCGGCCGCGCTGCCGGGGCTGATGCGGGCGATGCTCAAGGTCTCCGGGGTGTACGACGTGAGCCGCCCGCACGCCCCCGAGGGGGTGTAGCCGGGACGGGCGGGGCCCGGGAGCGGCGCCGGAGCGGCCGTCCCGGGGAAATGGGGATGACCGGCCCGGTCCGGGCGTGCGACCATCATGGGGAATTCACGGCCGGTCCACGGCGTTCTCCGGGCACAGGAGCCCGGGCGGCACCCGGGGACCTGAGGGGTAGCTCACCCCGCTCGGACGGTAATCGGGGCGGCAGCTGGGCAGACTCCGTACGGGGCCGCAGCCGCGGTCCCCGAAGGCCACCCGTACCAGCGAGCCAAAGGACAGAATGACCTCCACGTTCGACACCCGCGACCACGCCGACGCTCCGCGCCGCCTCGACGGTCTGCGGGCGGAAGCCCTCATGGACGAGGACCTCGCGGCCATCGACGAGGACCTCGGCCACCACTACGACGGCGACCAGTACGACCGCAGCGAGCGAGCAGCCCTGCGCCGTGTCGCCGGCCTCTCCACCGAACTCGAGGACGTCACCGAGGTCGAGTACCGCCAGCTCCGCCTGGAGCGCGTGGTCCTCGTCGGCGTCTGGACGGACGGCACGCTGGAAGAGGCGGAGAACTCGATGGCCGAGCTCGCCGCACTCGCCGAGACGGCCGGCTCCCAGGTGCTGGACGGCGTCATCCAGCGCCGCGACAAGCCCGACGCCGCCACCTACATCGGCTCCGGCAAGGCGAAGGAGCTGCGCGACATCGTCGCCTCCACCGGCGCCGACACCGTGGTCTGCGACGGTGAGCTCACCCCCGGCCAGCTGATCCACCTGGAGGACGTGGTCAAGGTCAAGGTCGTCGACCGGACGGCCCTGATCCTGGACATCTTCGCCCAGCACGCCAAGTCCCGGGAGGGCAAGGCCCAGGTCTCGCTCGCGCAGATGCAGTACATGCTGCCCCGGCTGCGCGGCTGGGGTCAGTCGCTGTCCCGGCAGATGGGTGGCGGTGGCTCCGGCACCTCTGGCGGCGGCATGGCCACCCGTGGTCCCGGTGAGACCAAGATCGAGACCGACCGGCGCCGGATCCGCGAGAAGATGGCGAAGCTCCGCAGGGAGATCGCCGACATGAAGAAGGGCCGCGACACCAAGCGCCAGGAGCGCAAGCGCCACCAGGTGCCGTCCGTGGCCATCGCCGGGTACACCAACGCCGGCAAGTCCTCCCTGCTCAACCGGCTCACCGGCGCGGGCGTGCTGGTGGAGAACGCGCTGTTCGCCACCCTGGACCCGACCGTGCGCCGGGCCGAGACCCCGAGCGGGCGGCTCTACACGCTGGCCGACACCGTCGGCTTCGTCCGGCACCTGCCGCACCACCTGGTCGAGGCGTTCCGCTCGACCATGGAGGAGGTCGCCGACGCGGACCTCATCCTGCACGTGGTGGACGGCTCGCACCCCGAGCCGGAGACGCAGCTGGCCGCCGTCCGCGAGGTCATCGTCTCGGTCGACGCGCAGAACGTGCCGGAGATCGTGGTGATCAACAAGGCGGACGCCGCCGATCCCCACGTGCTCCAGCGGCTGCTGCGCCGCGAGCCGCACGCCATCGTGGTGTCGGCCCGCAGTGGCGCGGGCATGGAGGAGCTGCTGCAGCTCATCGACGACGAGCTGCCGCGCCCGGCGGTCGAGGTGCGGGCCCTGGTGCCCTACACCCAGGGCGCGCTGGTCTCCCGGGTGCACGCCGAGGGCGAGCTGATCTCCACCGAGCACACCGGCGAGGGCACCCTGCTGCACGCCAAGGTGGCGGCCGAACTGGCCGCCGAGCTGGAGTACTTCGCGGTGGCCCTGCGGGGCTGAGGCCGGAACGCGCGGAAGGGCCCCGGGACGGGACTGTCGTCCCGGGGCCCTTCCGCGCGCCCGCGGGGACTACCTGACGTTCTTGGCGAAGTAGTCGAAGGCCTGCTTCGCCTGGTCCTGCAGCGAGGGGCCGGCCTGGTAGCCGGCCGGAGCGCGGTTGCCGACCGCGCCGACACTGACCAGGTTGGGCTTGCCGTCCCGGGTGACGAACCAGCCACCGCCGGAGGAGCCCGCCGTCATGGTGCAGCCGATCACGTACATCGGCGGGCGGGCCGGGTCGAAGGAGAGCCGCCCGGGGGCGACCGGGGAGTCGCAGTGCTCGAGCTCCAGGCCGTCGAACGGCCGCTCGGCCGGGTAGCCGTAGGCGGCGGCCGCGGTGATCCGGTCGCGCGGGGCGTTGAACCAGATCGGCACCGAGCCGCCGACCGCCTCCTCCAGGGACCGGCCGGAGCCGTCCTCCGCGCGCACCCGCAGCACGCCGTAGTCGTACTGGTGGCGGGCGCCGACGCCGTTCTCCTGGAGCCAGGTCGGCGAGACCAGCGCGCGCACCGCCGTCCACCGGCCGTACGGGGCGGCCTGCTGGTCGGCGCCCGGCTTGCCGCGGACCACCCGGCCGTCCCGGTTGAAGCCGGGCACGAAGACCAGGTTCTTCAGCCAGCCGCCGCCCCTGCCGTCGTGCAGGCAGTGCGCGGCGGTGTAGACGAGGTTGCTGCGGCCCGGGTTGACCGGGTCGGAGACCACGGTGGCGGAGCAGGCCGCGTCGCCCTGCGGTGTGGTCATGAAGAGCCGGCCGACCACCGAACCGACCTGCCCGTACGGGTGCGGCTGCGGCACGGCCGGGACGGCGGCGGGCGCGGCGTCCCGCTCCACACCGGCCGCCGCGGGGGCGGTCAGCGAGTACTCCGGGGTGGGCCGGGGCTTGGCGGCGTCCATCCGGGCCGCCGTCCAGGAGCCGGGCGCCGGCTCGTCGGCGAAGCCGCTGTCGGCGACGTAGCGGGCCCAGTCCTCCACCTTCCAGCCGGAGAGGTCGCCCGCACTGGTGGGTGCGGACCTGGGCATGGCCAGCGGAGCGGTGGCGGGCCGGGCGGGGCCGTCCGGGCCGCACCCGGCCGCGCCCAGGGCGAGCGCGGCGAGCAGCGCGGCGCCGGCCGTCGCGGCCCGGCGGATGGTTCTCGGCATGCTGGCTCGTCCCCCGTGCTGTGCTGGTGGTTCCGTGCCGCCCCTCGTGGCGGCCGCCGTTCCGTCGGTTCGCCGGCGCGGCCGCCGCTCCGACGGAACGGCGGCCGCGTCCGCGACCCGGCTACTTCTTGGAGATCCAGTCCAGCGCCTGCCGGGCGACCGCCTCCAGGTACGGGCCGCTCAGCGAGGTGTGGTCCTGGGTCCCGATCGAGGTGTTGCTGACCAGGGCGGTCCTGCCGTCCGGCATGGTGGCGAACCAGCCGCCGCCGCTGGCGCCCTGGGTCATGTCGCAGCCGATGGTCAGCATGGTCGGGCGCTTGGCGTCGAAGGAGAGCCGGGTGGGCCTGCCGCCGTCGCACTTGTACAGCTCCTGGCCGTCGAACGGCTTGACCAGCGGGTAGCCGGCGGCCGAGACCTTGAGCTGGTCGCGCGGCGCGTCGAACCAGACCGGGACGGCCGAACCGACCGTCTCCTCCAGGGACTTGCCGGTGTCGTTCTGGTTGTGCACGCGCATGACCGCGAAGTCGTACTGGTTGGCGGCGTCGCCGGTGCCGCCGCCCTCGACCATCCACTGCGGGGAGGTGGTGACCTGGTCGGCCCACCAGGTGCCGAGCGGGGCCAGCTCGGACAGCGGAGCGCGCTTCCCGCCGCTGGAGGCGCCCGAGTTGTTGTAGGCGGGCACGAAGACCAGGTCCTTGTAGAAGTTCCCGCCCTTGCCCTCGTGGACGCAGTGGCCGGCCGTCCAGACCAGGTTGCTCCTGCCCGGGTGCTGCGGGTCGGTGATCACCGTCGCCGAGCAGTTGCCGCGGCCGCCCTGGGCGGAGAAGAACACCTTGCCGGAGGGCTGCTTGGTGTACGGGCGGGGCACCGTCACGGCCTTGACCACCGCGGGCTCCGGGTCGGTCACGCCCTCGTCGGTGGATGGCTTGGGCGTGGCGGGGGCGGGCTTGGCGGCGGGCGGGGCCGGGTCGGCGGGCTTGGAGTCGCCCATCTTGTCCGGGTCCCAGAAGTCCTTCACCACCGGGTTGTTGAAGACGTGCTTGGACGCCCACTTGTCCCAGTCCTCGTACTTCCACTTCTTCAGGTCGTCCCAGCTCCTGGGCAGCCCCTCCAGCAGGCCGGTGGGCAGCCCGGACGGGAGGGTGATCCCGCCGATCACGCCGCCCGAACCCGCGGCCGTGCCCGCCTGGGAGGAGGGCGGCGGCGCGGCGGTGGTCCCGTTGTCTCCCGCCGGGCCGTCCGGCCCGCAGGCGCTCACGGCCAGCAGGGTGCCCGCGGCCAGGGCGGCGGCCAGGGCTGACCGGTGGATCCTAGGCATCTGTGCGCTTCCCCCTGTGATCGGTCGATCGGTGCTGGGCGGTGCCGGGCGGCCGGGTGGCGCCGGGCCGCCGGACGGTACCGCGGCCGGCGGCTCCGGGCCGGGGTGGTGCGTGTCCGGTCGGTCCGCGGTGCGGTGGTCCGCCGCCCTGGAGTCTTCCATCGCGGAGGAGGACGGCGATGCCCGCCCCCCGGGTTGCGGCGCGGGCCGGAGGTCACCGATCCGTGATCCCGGCCCGGCCCGTTCACCGGCCCAGCAGGGCATCCGGCCCCGGAGGTGGACAATCGCCGATTCTCACCCGGACGAGTGAGCGGTCCTTGTGATCACCCGTCATGGATAGGTAACCCTTACCTGACGCGACGGTGCGAGCGCCCGCCGATCCCCTCCACCACAGCGCGCGTCTGCACCCCCACGCGCCCCAAGGAGCAGCCTTGAGCACCGCCGCCCTCACCGGAGCCCCGCCCGCCCCCGTCGCCGTCCCCGTCCCGCCGCCCGCCGCGGAGCGGCCCCACGGGAAGGACCTGCTGCTGCACCCCGACCCGGCCGTCGCCGCCGAACAGGCCGGGCTGGAGGCCCTGTTGCGCTGCTGGACCCGGGAGACCGGGGCCCGGCCCGGCCCGGACGGCCGGCTGCGGATCGCCGTCCTCGGCGGGGCCGCCCGGCTCACCGCCCCGGTCGCCTACTGGTCGCCCGGCGGCTGGCACCGCTTCGGGTCGGCCACGCTGTCGGCCGGCGAGGGCACCGCCGAGGCCCCCGTGGACGCCGTCACCGCCGCCGCGCTGCTCGCCGCCGCGGCCGCCGAACGGCCCGACCCCGGGCAGGTCGCCGACCTGGCCGCCAGGGTCGCCGACTCGGTCGTGCGCACCGCCGAGATCCTCGCCCACCGCCGCACCGCCGCCACACCCGGCGGACCGGAGCGCTCGCACTTCCTCGCCGCCGAGCAGTCCCTGCTGCTCGGCCACCCGCTGCACCCCACGCCGAAGAGCCGCGACGGCCTCGGCCCGGCCCAGAGCGCCGCCTACTCGCCCGAACTGCACGGCTCCTTCCAACTGCACTGGTGGGCGGTGGACCGCGAACTGCTGGCGGCCGGCTCCGCCGTCGCCGAGAGCGCCGAGCGGCTCACCGCCGGCCTGCTCGACGGCGGCACCGCGCTGCCGCCCGGCACCGCCGCCGTCCCGCTGCACCCCTGGCAGGCCCGTGAACTCGCCCACCGCCCGGCCGTCGCCGCACTGCTCGCCGACGGACTGCTGCACGACCTCGGCCCGGCCGGCGAACCCTGGTACCCCACCTCCTCGGTGCGCACCGTCTACCGGCCCGGCACCCCGTGGATGCTCAAGCTCTCGCTCGGCCTGCGGATCACCAACTCCCGCCGGGAGAACCTGCGCAAGGAACTGCACCGCGGCCTGGAGATGCACCGGCTGCTGGAGAGCGGGCTGGCCGCCGAGTGGCGGGCCGCCCACCCCGGTTTCGACATCGTCCGCGACCCGGCCTGGATCGGCGTCGACCACCCCGACCTCGGCGACCCGGGCGGCCTGGACACCGTGCTGCGCGCCCAGCCCTTCGCGCCCACCGACCGCGTGCTGTGCGTCGCCGGGCTGGCCGCCGAACAGCCGCTGGGCACCGGCGACACCGTGCCCTCCCGACTCGGCGACATCCTGCGGGCCCTGGCCGCCCGCTGCGCCCGCCCGCTGCAGACCGTGGCCGCCGAATGGTTCCTTCGCTACCTGGACGCGGTCGTCCTGCCGATCCTCTGGCTGGACGGCCGGGGCGGCATCGCCCTGGAGGCGCACCAGCAGAACAGCCTCGTGCAGCTGGACGCCGAGGGCTGGCCGTGCGGCGGCCGCTACCGCGACAACCAGGGCTACTACTACCGGGAGAGCGCGGCCGACCGGCTCACCGCCCGGCTGCCCGGACTCGGCACGGACAGCGACACCTTCCTGCCGGACGGGGTGATCGACCACCACTTCGCCTACTACCTCGGCATCAACCACGTGCTCGGCCTGATCGGCGCCCTCGGCTCCCAGCGGCTCGCCGACGAGACGGTGCTGCTGGCCGCGCTGCGCCGGTTCCTCACCGGCCCTCAGGCCGCCGCCACCGGCTCGGCGCTGCCCGGACTGCTGCTGGAACAGCCCACGCTGCCCTGCAAGGCCAACCTGCTCACCCGGATCAACGGCATGGACGAACTGGTCGGCCCGGTCGCCAGCCAGTCCGTGTACGTGGACATCCCCAACCCGGTGGCGGGAGCCTGATGCCCTGTGACCCGCCCGGGTGGGGCCCCGTCCCCACCCCGGCCGGTGAGTTCAGGCTCGGCCCGGTCCGGTTGCCCGCCGACCTGGCGCTGCTCGCCGGCTGGATGAACGACCCCGAGGTCGACGCCTTCTGGACGCTCGCCGGGCCGCCGGAGGCCACCGAACGGCACGTCCGCGCCCAACTGGACGGCGACGGCCGCAGCACCCCGTGGCTCGGCCTGCTCGACGGCGAGCCGATGAGCTACTGGGAGGTCTACCGCGCCGACCTCGACCCGCTCGCCGCGCACTACCCGGCGCGGCCGCACGACACCGGCGTGCACCTGCTGCTCGGCCCCGCCGCCAGCCGGGGCCGCGGGCTGGGCGCCGTCCTCCTCGCCGCCCTCGCAGAATTGATTCTGCTCCGGAACCCGCGCTGCGAACGGGTGGTGGCCGAACCGGACGTCCGCAACCGGCGGTCCGTCCGGGCCTTCGAACGGGCCGGATTCCGGGCCGCCGCCGAACTCGACCTGCCCGACAAGCGTGCCGCCCTGATGGTCCTCGAACGGGCCGGCCGGCCCGTCGCGCAGGACCGACTCCCCGCCTAGGACAAACCCGTGGACACCTCGACACCCCCTCCCTACGACCTGCTCGGCGTCGGCATCGGCCCGTTCAACCTCTCGCTCGCCGCACTCGCCGAGCCCGTCCCCGGCCTGCGCACGCTCTTCTGCGACCAGCGGCCGGAGTTCCGCTGGCACCCCGGGATGCTGGTGGACGGGGCCCGGATGCAGGTGCCGTTCCTCGCCGACCTGGTCTCCCTGGTCGACCCGACCAGCCCGTGGTCCTTCCTCAACTACCTGCGCGAGCAGGACCGGCTCTTCCCGTTCTACTTCGCCGAGCGCTTCCAACTGCCGCGCCGCGAGTACGACCACTACTGCCGCTGGGCCGCCGAACACCTGGCCAACTGCCGCTTCGGCACCGAGGTCACCGCCCTGCACTGGCAAGCGCCCTGGTACCGCGTCGAGCTGACCGACACCGCGACCGGCCGGCGATCCGAGGCCAGGGCCCGCAATCTCGCCCTCGGCGTCGGCACCCGGCCCGTGCTGCCCGAGGCCTTCACCGCGCTGGCCGGCCACCCGCGGGCCTTCCACTCCGCCGAGTACCTGGAACGCCGCGCCGACCTGGCCGGCGCCCGGGACATCACCGTGGTCGGCAGCGGGCAGTCCGGGGCCGAGGTCTTCCTCGACCTGCTCCGGCGCCACGAGGGCGACGGCGTCCGGCTGCGCTGGCTCACCCGGACCAGGGCACTCGCCCCCATGGAGTACTCCAAGCTCGGCCTGGAGCACTTCACCCCCGACTACACCCGCTACTTCCACGGCCTGCCCGCACCCGTCCGGGCCGCCCTGGTCACCGCCCAGTGGCAGCTGCACAAGGCCGCCAGCGCCGAGACCCTCGCCGAGATCCACGACCACCTCTACGAGCGCACCATCGGCCGCCCGATCGACGCCCTCCCGGTCGAGATCACCCCCGGCACCGCCGTCGACGCCGCCCGCCCGGGCCCCTGCGGCGGCCTCGAACTGCACTGCCGGCACACCGACTCCGGCGCCGAGCACCTGCTGCGCACCGACGCCGTGGTGCTCGCCACCGGCTACCGGGCGGCCCGCCCCGCCGCACTCGAACCGCTCGCCGAGCTGATCGACTGGGACGAGGCCGGACGCTACAGGGTCGACCTGGACCACCGGGTCGCCACCCGGCCCGAGCTCGCCGGCGGGCTGTACGTCCAGAACGCCGAACTGCACACCCACGGCGTCGGCACCCCCGACCTCGGGCTCGGCGCCCACCGGGCGGCCGTGATCCTCAACGCCGTCACCGGGCGCACCGTCCACCGGCTGCCCGGGCGCACCGCCTGGACCGGCTTCGCGCCGCCCGTCCACGCGGACGCGTCCCCCGACCCGGCCGCGTCCCCCGACCCGGCCGCCGACCGGCCCCCGGTCGACCCGGCCCGAGTCGACGGGACCCGCGCCGACCGGAGTCATGCCGGTCCGGCCGCCGCCGACCCGACCCCCGCCGTCCCCCGCCCCCAGGAGTTGACCCGTGCCGCAACAGTCGGCCGCTGAACCGCCGCTCCACCTGCCCCCGCACCTCACCGCCGGGCACTGGCGGCGAGCCGGCCGCGCCCTGCTGGCCAAGATGCTGGGAGAGTTCGCCTACGAGGAGCTGCTGCGGCCCGTCCCCGGCGACGAGCCCGGGGAGTACCGGCTGGAGCTGCCCGAGGCCGAGTACCGCTTCACCGCCCGCCGCGGCGCCTACGACAGCTGGCAGGTCGACCCGGAGTCCGTCCGCTGCTCCCGCCCGGACGGCCTGGACCCGCTGCGCTTCCTCCCGTACGCCCGGCAGACCCTCGGCCTGCGCGGCGAGACCACCGGCCACCTGATCCGCGAGCTCTCCGCCACCCTCACCGCCGACGCCCGCCAGCTCGCCACCGCGCTGACCGCCGCCGAACTCGCCGACCTCGACCACGCCGCGCTGGAGGGCCGGCAGACCGGCCACCCCTGGATCGTCCCCAACAAGGGCCGGATCGGCTTCTCCGCCGCCGACACCGCCCGCTGGGCCCCGGAGGCCCGCAGCCCGCGCCCGCTGCCCTGGATCGCGGTCCACAAGCGGCTCGCCGAGTACCGCGGCGTACCCGGCCTGGAACGGCCCGAGCAGCTGTACGCCCGCGAGCTGGACGACGTGGACGCGCTGCGCGCCGCGCTCGGCCCGGACGCCGAGGACTACCTGCTGCTGCCCGTCCACCCCTGGCAGTGGGAGGAGACGGTCCTGCCGCTGTTCGCCCCCTGGATCGCCTCCGGCGAGATCGTCCCGCTGCCCTCGGACGGCGACCCACGGCTGCCCCAGCAGTCCATCCGGTCCTTCTTCAATACCGCCCACCCCGAGCGCTGCACCGTCAAGCTGCCGCTGTCCATCCTCAACACCCTGGTCTGGCGCGGCCTGCCGGTGGAGCGCACCCTGGCCGCCCCCACCGTCACTGCCTGGCTGCTCGGACTGCGCGACGCCGACCCGTACCTGCGCGACGAGTGCCGGGTGGTGCTGCTCGGCGAGATCGCCTCCGTCACCGTCGACCACCCGCTCTACCGCGAGCTGCCCGAGGCGCCGTACCAGTACAAGGAGCTGCTCGGCGCGATCTGGCGCCAGCCGCTCGGCCCGTTCCTGGACGGCGACGAACGGGCCCGCACCCTGGCCTCGCTGCTGCAGAGCGGCTCCGACGGGCGGGCGCTGGCCGCCGAGCTGATCGACCGCTCCGGCCTGCTTCCCGGCGACTGGACCGCCCGGCTGTTCGCCGCGATGATGCCGCCGCTGCTGCACTTCCTCTACCGCTACGGGCTGGTCTTCTCCCCGCACGGCGAGAACGCCATCGTGGTCTTCGACGCGTCCGACGCGCCGGTCCGGCTCGCGGTCAAGGACTTCGTGGACGACGTCAACCTCAGCGCCCAGAGCCTGCCCGAACTGCACGGCCTGCCCGCCGAGGTCGCCGAGGTGCTGCTGCGGGAGAGCCCGCAGGGGCTCTGCCAGTTCATCCACTCCGGGCTGTTCATCGGCGTCTTCCGCTTCCTCGCCCCGCTGCTGGAGGCACAGACCGGACTGCCCGAGACCGAGTTCTGGGCCCTGCTGCGCGCCGAGGTGCTGCGCTACCAGGAGCGCTTCCCCGAGCTGCGCGAGCGCTTCGAGCTGTTCGACCTGTTCCGCCCCCGGATCGACCGGCTCTGCCTCAACCGCAACCGGCTGCTGCTGGACGGCTACCAGGACCGCCCGCACCGCCCGCACGCCGCCCGGTACGGGACGGTGCCCAACGCGCTGGTCACCGTGGACGTGCGAATGCCCGGGCAACGGGACCGGATTGTCACCCCCGCCCCGTAGGGTGGGAGGGTCATGACGAACGACTCCGAATCCCACGACTCCGAATCCCAGCGGGCGGCGGTCCTCGGCGACGAGGCCGAGGACGCCGTCGCCGTCCCGCGCTCGCGGATCCCCGAACTGCTGCACGCCGCGGTGGCGGCCGTCGGCGGTGTGGAGCGCCCCGGTCAGGTCCGGATGGCCGAGGCCGTCGCCGACGCCGTCGACCACGCCGAGCACCTGCTCGTCCAGGCCGGCACCGGCACCGGGAAGTCCCTGGCCTACCTGGTGCCCGCGCTCGCCCACGGCGACCGCGTGGTGGTCGCCACCGCCACCCTGGCGCTGCAACGCCAGCTGGTGGAGCGGGACTTGCCGCGCACCGTCGAGGCGATGCACCCGGTGCTGCGCCGCCGCCCGCTGTTCGCGATGCTCAAGGGCCGCTCCAACTACCTGTGCCTGCACCGGGCCAACGAGGGCACCCCGAGCGACGAGGGCGAGGGCCTGTTCGACCCGGTGGACGCGCTCGGCGGGCCCACCGGGAAGCTCGGGCAGGACGTGCTGCGCCTGCGGGAGTGGGCCGACGAGACCGACACCGGGGACCGCGACGACCTCAGCCCCGGCGTCTCCGACAAGGCCTGGGCCCAGCTGTCGGTCACCTCCAAGGAGTGCCTGGGCGCCACCCGCTGCCCGTACGGGCAGGAGTGCTTCGCGGAGAAGGCGCGGGAGCGGGCCAAGCTGGCCGACGTCGTGGTCACCAACCACGCGATGCTCGCGATCGACGCGATCGAGGGCGCGCCGGTGCTGCCCGAGCACGGGTTGCTGATCGTGGACGAGGCGCACGAGCTGGTCAACCGGGTCACCGGCGCGGCCACCGCCGAGCTGACCGTCGGTGCGGTCAACCGGGCGGTGAAGCGGGCCGCGCGGCTGGCCAACGAGAAGGCGGTCGACGCGCTCCAGGCCGCCGCCGAGAACTACCACGGCCTGATGGAGACCGCCCAGCCCGGCCGGGTCGAGGAGCTGCCCGAGTACCTGGCGTACGCGGTCACCGCGATCCGGGACGCCTCCCGCCAGGTGATCACCTCGCTGGGGGAGACCAGGGACAAGGGCCTCAGCGACGAGGACGCCGTCCGCAAGCAGGCGATGGCCTCGGCCGAGGCGCTGCACGAGACGGCCGAGCGGCTGCTGGAGGACTCCGAGTACGACGTGGTCTGGATCGAGCGCAGCGACCGCTACGGGCTGGGCACCGCCTCGCTGCGGGTCGCCCCGCTGAGCGTCTCCGGGCTGCTGCGCGAGGGCCTGTACAAGGAGCGCTCGGTCGTCCTCACCTCGGCGACGCTCAAGCTCGGCGGGGACTTCAACGGCGTCGCCGCCTCGGTGGGCCTGCCCTCCGAGACGCGGCTGCCGGACGTCCGCACCGCCGGGGACAACCCCGAGCCGGGGTTCGGCGAGGACGCCGTCCCGCACTGGCGCGGGATCGACGTCGGCTCGCCGTTCAAGTACCCCAAGCAGGGCATCCTGTACGTCGCCAAGCACCTGGCCGACCCCGGGCGGGACCCGGAACGCCCGGACATGCTGGACGAGTTGGCCGAGCTGATCGGCGCGGCCGGCGGGCGGACGCTGGGCCTGTTCTCCTCGATGCGCGGCGCCCAGACGGCCGCCGAGGCGATGCGCGAGCGGCTCGACCACCGCGTCCTGCTCCAGGGCGAGGACACCCTGGGCGAGCTGATCCGGGAGTTCGCCTCGGACGCGACCACCTGCCTGTTCGGCACGCTCTCGCTCTGGCAGGGCGTGGACGTGCCCGGCTCGGCCTGCCAGCTGGTCGTGATGGACCGGATCCCGTTCCCCCGGCCGGACGACCCGCTGATGAGCGCCCGGCAGAAGGACGTCGAACAGCGCGGCGGGAACGGCTTCATGGCCGTCGCGGCGACGCACGCGGCGCTGCTGATGGCGCAGGGCGCGGGCCGGCTGGTGCGCGCGGCCGACGACCGGGGGGTGGTCGCGGTGCTGGACCCACGGGTGGAGACCAAGCGGTACGGGAGCTTCTTCCGGTCCTCGATGCCGGAGTTCTGGTACACCACGGACCGCAACCAGGTGCGCCGCTCGCTGGCGGCGATCGACGCCTCGGCGGCGCCGGTGCGGCCGGTGGTGAAGCGGGGCTGAGCGCCCGCCGCGGCCATTCCGCGGCACCACACGCCGGAGGGGCTCCCCGCAGTCGCGGCGGAGCCCCTCTCCGACTGGTGGCGGTGGGCGTGGTCAGAGCCGGCGCAGGACCGCGACGACCTTGCCCAGGATGGTCGCGTTGTCGCCGTTGATCGGCTCGTACGCCGGGTTGTGCGGCATCAGCCAGATCCGGCCGTCCTCGCGCTTGAGCCGCTTGACGGTGGCCTCGCCGTCGATCATCGCGGCCACGATGTCGCCGTTCTCGGCGACCGGCTGGCGGCGCACGGTGACCCAGTCGCCGTCGCAGATGGCCGCCTCGATCATCGAGTCGCCGCGCACGGTGAGTGCGAACAGCTCGCCCTCGCCGACCAGCTGGCGGGGCAGCGGGAAGACGTCCTCGACCGTCTGCTCGGCCAGGATCGGCCCGCCGGCGGCGATCCGGCCGACCAGCGGGACGTAGGAGGTGGAGGGGCGGCCGGCCGTCTCGGCGGTGTTCGGACGGGCCACCTCGACGCCGCGGACCTCGTAGGCGCGCGGGCGGTGCGGATCCCGGCGCAGGAAGCCCTTGCGTTCCAGGGCCATCAGCTGGTGGGCGACCGAGGAGGTGCTGGACAGGCCGACGGCCTGGCCGATCTCGCGCATGGACGGCGGGTAGCCGCGGCGCTGGACGGAGTCCCGGATGACCTCGATCACCCGGCGCTGGCGCTCGGTGAGTCCGGCCTCGTCGGTGCGGATGCCGGGGGGGCGTCCGGGCATCGCGCGCGCGGGGGAGGGGTGGGAGTCGTCCATGGCGGCGGAGTGTTCGATCGGCTGGTCGGGCACGCGAGTGGCCCCGGAAAGGGCCGCGCCGGAGAGGCGGTGGTCTTCGCTACGGTCCATGCTGATGTCCACACCCTGCTGATTCGTGGTGCGCTGCCCCACCTTGAACTGGGAGTGTTCCTGCACCGGGATGGTGTTGCTTTCGATCGTGTTCACGGCGGCCCCTCTCGACGGCTGTCCTCTCCCTTTTCCAGCCCAACGCGCCTCCTATCGAAAGGTTGCGCCAAACACACGTTCGAGTGAATTATTCGGGAGTTGACTGACTCGATCAAGGCTTTGTTGTACATCGAGTAAATGTTCGAGCCGAACTCGACTCCGGCAGTCTAATCCGCGCCGTCGCGGCATCGACACGCCACGGCGCTCACCTCCCCCAGAGTCCCAGATGTAGTGGCTACAGTCCTCTCCGTGCCCAGTACTAGTGGTCGCCCCGCATGATCAGCTTGCCCAGGCCGGGGGCGCATCGCATAGACTCGACAAGTCCGAACGTTCTGCCAGGGAGGGATCCCGAGGTGCACTGCCCCTTCTGCCGGCACTCCGACAGCCGTGTTGTCGACAGCCGGACCACCGAGGACGGCAGCTGCATCCGCCGCCGTCGGCAGTGCCCGGACTGCGGCCGCCGCTTCACCACGGTGGAGACGGCAGCGCTGATGGTCATCAAGCGCAGCGGCGTCACCGAGCCGTTCTCCCGGCAGAAGGTCATCACCGGCGTCCGCAAGGCCTGCCAGGGCCGCCCGGTCACCGAGGACGCGCTGGCCCAGCTCGGCCAGCGGGTCGAGGAGTGCGTGCGCGCCAGCGGCAGCGCCGAGCTGACCACCCACGACGTGGGGCTGGCCATACTCGGCCCGCTCAAGGAACTCGACGTGGTCGCCTACCTGCGCTTCGCCTCGGTGTACCAGGCGTACGACGGACTGGAAGACTTCGAGGCCGCCATCGCGGAACTCCGCGTCGAGCGGCCCCGCACCGCCGAGACGGACGACACCTGCGCGTCCGTCCCCGCCGCCGCGCCCTAGGAGGCGCCGGGCCCCACCGGGCCCTGTTCCGCACCACCACGGCCCCGCGGGGCCCACGCGTGCCCGAAATCAGGGCACGAAACACTACAAACCGTGCGCAAGCAGGCGAGGTCTCCGCCTGCCCGCACACCGGAAGAACGAACCAGCAGTGCCCGGACTTTTCAGGGCGCTTCGGGCGTTTGCCCAGGAGGAGGAGCGAGAAGTGACAGACACCACGAGCGGTTCCGCACGCGGGTCGAAGTCCGAGAAGGCCGCGGCCAAGGGCGCCAAGGCCCCGAAGGGCGGTCTCCGGATGGAGCGCATCCACACCACTCCTGGCGTGCACCCGTACGACGAGGTCCGCTGGGAGCGGCGTGACGTCGTCATGACCAACTGGCGCGACGGCTCGATCAACTTCGAGCAGCGCGGCGTCGAGTTCCCCGACTTCTGGTCGGTCAACGCCGTCAACATCGTCACGTCCAAGTACTTCCGCGGCGCCGTCGGCACCCCGCAGCGCGAGTGGAGCCTCAAGCAGATCATCGACCGCGTGGTGCTCACCTACCGCGCCGCCGGCGAGAAGCACGGCTACTTCGCGTCCAAGGACGACGCCGAGATCTTCGAACACGAGCTGACCCACGCTCTCCTCCACCAGGTGTTCAGCTTCAACTCGCCGGTCTGGTTCAACGTCGGCACCAAGCAGCCCCAGCAGGTCAGCGCCTGCTTCATCCTGTCCGTCGACGACTCCATGGAGTCGATCCTCGACTGGTACAAGGAAGAGGGCATGATCTTCAAGGGCGGCTCCGGCGCCGGCCTCAACCTCTCCCGGATCCGCTCCTCCAAGGAACTGCTCTCCTCCGGCGGCAACGCCTCCGGCCCGGTCTCCTTCATGCGCGGCGCCGACGCCTCCGCCGGCACCATCAAGTCCGGCGGCGCCACCCGCCGCGCGGCCAAGATGGTCGTCCTCGACGTGGACCACCCCGACGTCGAGGCCTTCATCGAGACCAAGGTGAAGGAAGAGGAGAAGATCCGCGCCCTGCGCGACGCGGGCTTCGACATGGACCTCGGCGGGGACGACATCACCTCCGTCCAGTACCAGAACGCCAACAACTCCGTCCGCGTCAACGACGAATTCATGACCGCCGTCGAGAACGGCACCGAATTCGGCCTGCGCGCCCGGATGACCGGCGAGGTCATCGAGACCGTCGACGCGAAGAAGCTCTTCCGCAAGATGGCCGAGGCCGCCTGGGCCTGCGCCGACCCCGGGATCCAGTACGACACCACGATCAACCGCTGGCACACCTGCCCGGAGTCCGGCCGCATCAACGCGTCCAACCCCTGCTCCGAGTACATGCACCTGGACAACTCCAGCTGCAACCTCGCCTCGCTGAACCTGATGAAGTTCCTGCGCGACGACGACACCTTCGACGCCGCGTCCTTCGCCAAGGTCGTCGAGCTGGTCATCACCGCGATGGACATCTCCATCTGCTTCGCGGACTTCCCCACCGAGAAGATCGGCGAGACCACCCGCGCCTTCCGCCAGCTCGGCATCGGCTACGCCAACCTCGGCGCCCTGCTGATGGCCACCGGCCACGCCTACGACAGCGAGGGCGGCCGCGCCCTGGCCGGCGCCATCACCTCGCTGATGACCGGCACCGCCTACCGCCGCGGCGCCGAACTCGCCGGCGTGGTCGGCCCGTACGACGGCTACGCCCGCAACGCGACCGCCCACCAGCAGGTCATGAAGCAGCACGCGGACGCCTCGCTCGACGCCGAGTCGGTCGACGACCTGGACTCCCCGATCTGGCTGGCCGCCAACAAGACCTGGCAGGACGTGCTGCGCCTCGGCGCGCAGAACGGCTTCCGCAACGCCCAGGCCTCGGTGCTCGCCCCGACCGGCACCATCGGCCTGATGATGGACTGCGACACCACCGGCGTCGAGCCCGACCTGGCCCTCGTCAAGTTCAAGAAGCTCGTCGGCGGCGGCTCCATGCAGATCGTCAACGGCACCGTCCCGCGCGCCCTCAAGCGCCTCGGCTACCAGGACGAGCAGACCGAGGCGGTCGTCGCCCACATCGCCGAGCACGGCAACGTGGTGGACGCGCCCGGCCTGAAGCCCGAGCACTACGAGGTGTTCGACTGCGCGATGGGCGAGCGTGTCATCTCGGCCATGGGCCACGTCCGGATGATGGCGGCGATCCAGCCCTGGATCTCCGGCGCCATCTCCAAGACCGTGAACATGCCCGAGAGCGCCACGGTGGAAGAGGTCGAGGAGATCTACTTCGAGGCCTGGAAGCTCGGGGTGAAGGCACTCGCCATCTATCGCGACAACTGCAAGGTCGGGCAGCCGCTCTCGGCGAAGACCAAGTCCTCCGAGGCCGCCGAGACCAAGGCTGCCGAGGCCCCGGTCGCCGCGGTCGAGAAGGTCGTCGAGTACCGCCCGGTCCGCAAGCGCCTGCCCAAGGGCCGCCCGGGCATCACCACCTCCTTCACGGTCGGTGGCGCCGAGGGCTACATGACCGCCAACTCCTACCCGGACGACGGCCTGGGCGAGGTCTTCCTGAAGATGTCCAAGCAGGGCTCGACCCTCGCGGGCATGATGGACGCCTTCTCCATCGCCGTCTCGGTCGGCCTCCAGTACGGCGTGCCGCTGGAGACGTACGTCTCCAAGTTCACCAACATGCGCTTCGAGCCGGCCGGTCTGACCGACGACCCGGACGTGCGGATGGCGCAGTCGATCGTCGACTACATCTTCCGCCGCCTGGCGCTGGACTTCCTGCCGTTCGAGACCCGCTCGGCGCTCGGCATCCACTCCGTCGAGGAGCGCCAGCGCCACCTGGAGACCGGCTCGTACGAGCCGCTGGAGGCCGAGGAGATCGACACCGAGTCGCTCGCCCAGTCCGCCCCGGTGGCCCCCGTCGTCGCCAAGCCGGCCCCGGCCCCGGCCCCGGCCGTCGAGGCGCCCAAGGCGACCCCGAAGCAGGCCCACAACTCCACGGAGCTGATGGAGATCCAGCTCGGCCTCAACGCCGACGCCCCGCTCTGCTTCTCCTGCGGCACCAAGATGCGCCGCGCCGGCAGCTGCTACCTCTGCGAGGGCTGCGGCTCCACCAGCGGCTGCAGCTGATCGCGCCCGACCCCGGTGGTCGCCTCCTGAGGTGACCGCTTGAAGCGGGGCGAGGACCTTCCCGGTCCTCGCCCCGCTTTTTCGTATGCCCGGGCGCGCCGATGTCACGTCCGGGGGTGGTGTCCGGTCCGTAGGGGGTGAACGGGCTCTGCCGAGAAGGAGTGGTGCGGTGACGGGGACGGTGCTGGTGACCGGGGCGACGGGGACGCTCGGGCGGGAGGTGGTGCGGCTGCTGGTGGCGCGCGGGGTGGCGGTGCGGGGTTTGAGCCGGCGGGTGCGGGCCGGGGGCGACGGGGTCGAGTGGGTGGTCGGGGACCTGGTGAGCGGGGCCGGGATGGCGCGGGCGCTGGCCGGGGTCGAGGTCGTGGTGGACTGCGCGACCACGCAGAAGAAGGAGGACCTGGCCGGGGTCCGGACCCTGGTGGCGCAGGCCCGGGAGGCCGGGGTGGGGCACCTGGTGTACGTGTCGATCGTCGGGATCGACCGGGTGCCGCTCGCGTACTACCGGACGAAGCTCGCCTGTGAGCGGGTGGTGCGGGAGTCCGGGCTGGGCTGGACGGTGCTGCGGGCGACGCAGTTCCACGACCTGCTGCTGAGGTTCTTCGACGTCTCCGTGAAGCTGCCGGTCCTCCCGGTGCCGAGCGGTGTGGCGTTCCAGCCGGTGGACGTGCGGGAGGTGGCGGAGGCGGTCGCGGACCTGGTGTGGGAGGGGCCCGCCGGCTTCGCGCCGGAAGTGGGCGGCCCGCAGGTGCTGTCGTACCGGGAGCTGGCCGAGGCCTACCTGAGGGCGGCGGGCAGACGCCGACCACTGCTGCCGCTGCGCCTGCCGGGAGCGTTCGGCCGCGGCCTGCGGGCGGGCGGCAACCTGGCGCCGGAGCGGGCGGTGGGCCGGGGGACCTTCGAGGAGGCCCTGGATCGCCGGTTCGGCGGCCGTTGAGGCCCGTCCGGGTGTCAACCAGGGTTGACACCCGGACGGCTGTCAACCAGAGTTGACGGCATGAGTGAGAGCGGAGAACTCGCGGCTGCGGCGAGCAGCCGTGACCCCGCCGTGGGGCTCCGGGCGGTCCGCGCGTTGCGCGATCTGGCGGATCGTCTGGAGGGCCTGCAGGTGGGCAACGCCCGATCGCAGGGCTGGTCCTGGCAGGACATCGCGCTCTGCCTGGGCGTGACCAGGCAAGCGGTGCACAAGAAGTACGCGAAGCGCGGGCCGGGCAAGGGCGAGGACGGAGGCTGAGCGGTGTTCGAACGGTTCACGGAGGCGGCGAGGCAGGTCGTGGTCGCGGCGCAGCAGGAGGCGCGGGAGCTGCGGCACCGGCACGTCGGGACGGAGCACCTGCTGCTGGCGATCGTCGGCACACCCGGCGATCCGGCGGCCGCCGTTCTGGTCGAGGCGGGGCTGGACCAGGAGGAGGTGCGGCGGGCGGTCCGCCGGGCGCTCGGACCGGAGGAGGACGCGGCTGCTCTCGCCTCGATCGGGGTCGATCTGGGGGCAGTGCGCGAGGCCGTCGAGTCGGTGTTCGGCGAGGGTGCGCTGGACGTGCCCGTCGAGGGGGAGCCGAGGCGGCGCGGCTGGTTCCGGTCCGAGTCGAGGCCGGTGCGGAGCCCGTTCACGGCCGGGGCGAAGGCGGCACTGACGCTGTCGCTGCGAGAGTCCCTGCGGCTCAAGGCGAGGGAGATCGCGGTGGGCCACCTGCTGCTCGGAGTGTTGCGCGAGGGCGAGGGGCTCGGCGCCAGAGTGATCGTGGAGCACGGGCTGGATCCGGAGGCCGTGCGGCGGGCGATCGAGGACAGGCTCGGGTCGGTCCCCGGGGCGTGAGGAGTGGTCCCGGGTGGGTGTGGGCGGTGGTCGCAGAGGGTGTGGGCGGCGATGTGTCAGGGGATTGGTCGTCAACTGGCCGCTTGAGGCCTATGTCTGAATCGATATGATCGGCCGAAAGCGTGAACCGATCAGCCGCCCGGGGACGTTTCGTCGCGTCCCCGGGCGGTCTGGTATGCGCCCGACCAGCTGTCGGCGGCCGCAATCCGTCGCCGACCCGCCGCCCGCGCCGCCGCCCGCCGACGTTGCCGAGGACCGCACCGATGAGAGAAGCCACCAGCCCCGACGGCCGATCGCGCCGACGGCCCGCGCCGCGTACCGTCGCCCTGACCGCGGCGGCCGTCCTGCTGGCGCTGGTCGCCGCGCCGGTCGGGGTCGTCCGGGCGTTCGGCGCGCACCAGCCGCTCACCGCCCTCGCGGTGGCCGCCGTCACGGTGCTCTGGCTGATCGCCGTCGGCCTCGCGGCGACCGGCGTCGAGCGCACCCGCGCGCTGACCGAGGACCTGGCCGCGCAGCACGAGGAGACCCGGGCGGCGCTGGTCGCCGCGGGTACGGCCCGGCAGGCCGAGACGGCCGCCGCGGACCACGCCGCGGCCGCGCTCGCCGAACGGGACGCCGCCCGCGCCGACCGGGCCCGGGCGGAGGCGGACGTCACCGCCGCGCACGCCGAGCTGGCGCGGCTGCGGGCCGAGCTCGACGCCGAGCGGGCCGGGGCGGAGGCGGAGCGGGCCAGGGCCGACGCCGAACGCGCCGAGCTGGCCCGGATCGCCGACGGCGTGCTGCCGGAGGTGGTGACGAAGCTGCGGGCCGGCGCGGCCGTGGACAGCGCGCTGGCCGTCCACCGCAAGCATCCCCAGTACGCGCTGCTGCGCGCCGTGAGCGAGGAGATCGGCCGCGGCGAGCGGCTGCGGGCCGCCGCGCTCGCGGTGTGCGCGACGGCCGCCGGGCGGGTTCAGGCACTGGCCACGAGCATGCACGCCGAGCTGCGCGAGATGCAGCACCGGCACGACGAGGAGGTCCTGGGCGACCTGCTGAGCCTGGACCACTCGACCGCCCAGGCGGGCCGGATGGCCGACAGCATCGCGGTGCTCACCGGTGCCCGCTCGGGCCGCCGCTGGGCGAAGCCGATCGCGGTGGAGTCGGTGCTGCGCGGTGCGCTCGGCCGGATCGGCGCCTACCAGCGGGTGCGGCTGCACAACGCCAGCACCGCCGCGGTCGTCGGGTACGCGGCGGAGGGCGTGATGCACGCGCTGGCCGAACTGCTGGACAACGCCACCAACTTCTCGGCCCCGCCGGCCGAGGTGCACGTCTACGTCGAGGAGGTGCCGGCCGGGCTGGCCGTCACCGTCGAGGACAGCGGGCTGGGCCTGGGCGACAGCTGGCTGCGCCGGGCCGAGCGGGCCGTCTCCGCCGAGCCGCTCGACCTCACCACGCTCTCCGCCGGTACCCGGCTGGGCCTCGCGGTGGTCGGCGTGCTGGCGCGCAAGCACGGGCTGCAGATCTCCTTCCGGCCGTCGGCGCGCGGCGGCACCGGGGTGGTGGTGCTGATCCCGCAGCAGCTGGTCACCCACCCGGCGCCGGTCGCCGGGCCGGTGTCCGGCCAGGCGCCGGTCCGGGCTTCCGTTCCGGCGCAGGCGCCGCCCGGGGAGGCCGCGCGCCCCGCGCTCGCCTCGGCCCGCCCGGCCCCGGCCTCCCTGCCTCCGGCGGCCCCCGCGCAGCGGGTCCCGGTCGGGGCGCCGGCCGCGGGCGGCGCGCGGACCGCCTCCGCGCCGCCCGCCCTGCCGGCGGCGCCCGCCCGGATGACCGACAGCGGCCTGCCGCAGCGCCGCCGCGGGCAGACGCTGGCCACCACCGTCCCCGCGCCGGACCGGACCGCGAAGCCCGTCGCCCCTGACGCGGCGGGGGCGGCCGCCCGGTTCGGCGCGTTCCGTCGGGCCGCGGCCCGTCCCGCGGGGGCCGAGCAGCCCCCTGCCGGGGCGCCGACCGCGGATCCCGACACCATGCCCGACGCTTCCCCCGTCACCGAGAAGGACACCTGATGAGCAGTGCCACCGACCGTGACCTCGACTGGCTGTTGGAGAACCTGCTGGCGGCGACCCCCGGCACCCGGCACGCCCTGGTCCTCTCCGCCGACGGCCTCAAGCTCTGCCACACCGCCGGGCTGAGCACCGACCAGGCCGATCAGCTGGCGGCCATCGCCTCCGGGCTGCAGAGCCTGGCGCACGGCGCCTCGATCGAGTTCGGCGACGGCAGCGGCGGCGTGCGGCAGTCGATGACCGAGTTCCACGGCGGCATCCTGTGCATCGTGGCGGCCGGGGAGGGCGCCCACCTGGCGGTGGTCACGGACGACGACGCGGACGTCGGCGTGGTCGGCCACAACATGCACGGCCTGATCGAGCAGATCGGGGTGCGCCTCAGCGCGCCCGCCCGGCAGACGGAGGGCGAGGCCACCGCGCAAGAGAGCGCCGGCATATGAATGCCGGGCCGGTGCTGCCGGGCCGCGACGACGACCCGGACCGTCTCTACACCATCACCCGGGGCCGCAGCCGGGCTCCGGAGAACGCCTTCGACCTGGTCACCCTGATCGTCGCCGAGCGGCAGCCGGCGCCGGGGATGCAGTCGGAGCACGCCCGGATCCTGCGGATGTGCGAGGCCCCGACGGCCGTGGTGGAGGTGGCGGCGGAGCTGTCGTTGCCCGTCTCGGTGGTGAAGATCCTGCTCGGGGACCTGCTGGAGTCCGGGGCGGTCACCGCCCGCCACCCCAGGTTCGCGCCGAACAAGGCCCGGCTGCCCGACCTCGACACGCTGAAGCAGGTGCTGCATGGCCTCCAACAGCTCTGACGTCGGGCTCGTCGACGAGGCCCGGCCCACCGGTGCGCGCACCCCGCTGCGGGCGACGGCCGACAACGCGTTGAAGATCGTGGTGGTGGGCGGCTTCGGCGTGGGCAAGACCACCCTGGTCGGCTCGGTCAGCGAGATCCGCCCGTTGAACACCGAAGAGGTGATGACCAGGGCGGGCGAGGGCATCGACCCGGCCGGCGCCTGGGGCAAGCGCTCCACCACGGTGGCCTTCGACTTCGGCCGGATCACCCTGTCCGAGCGCCAGGTGCTGTACCTGTTCGGCGCGCCCGGGCAGGAACGTTTCTGGTTCCTCTGGGACCGGCTGTTCAGCGGCGCCCTGGGCGCGGTCGTCCTGGTGGACACCCGGCGGCTGGAGGACTCCTGGTACGCGATCGACCGGCTGGAGCACCACGGCACGCCGTTCATCGTGGCCCGCAACAACTTCGGTGAGGCGAGCCACACCCTGGAGCAGGTCCGCGAGGCGCTGGACCTGCCGGCCGAGGTGCCCCTGGTGGACTGCGACGCCCGCGACCGCGAGTCCGGCAAGCGGGTGCTGATCGCCCTGGTCCACCACCTGGCCGCCCTCGCCGGAGCATCCGACGCGATCTACGAGGAGAGCACCCCGTGACCGAGCCCGCCGCCACCCCGCCCCCGGGCTGCCCGGCGCACGCCGGCGCCACGCCGCTGTACGGGCCGCGTTTCCAGACCGACCCGTCCCAGCTCTACCGGGAGCTGCGGGCCGCGCACGGCCCGGTCGCCCCGGTCGAGCTGGCCGGCGGCGTGCCCGCCTGGCTGGTCATCGGCTACCGCGAGCTCCAGCAGGTGACCGGCCGGCCGCAGCTGTTCGGCCGCGACTCCAGCCGCTGGCACGCCTGGGCGACGCTGCCCGCCGACTGGCCGCTGAAGCCGATGATGGCGCCCGTCCCCTCGATCCTGTACGCCGAGGGCGAGGAGCACGTCCGGCGTTCGCGCGCGGTGACCGACGCGCTGGCCGGGGTCGACCCGTACGAGCTGCGCAAGCACGCCGAGGAGATCGCCGACGGGCTGATCGACGAGTTCGCCGGGCGCGGTGAGGCCGACCTGGTCGCCGAGTACGCGCACCGGATGCCGCTGCTGGTGCTCTGCCGGGTGCTCGGCCTGGACGAGGAGCAGGCGCCGCAGCTGATCGGGGCGCTGCTGTCCATGCTGGACGGCGGCCCGGACGCGCCGGCCGGCGCCCAGCGGCTGCTGGAGCTGATGTCCGCGCTGGTCGAGGAGAAGGCCGAGTACCCGGGGGCCGACGTCGCCTCGCGGATGCTGGCGCACCCGGCCGGGCTGACCCGCGACGAGGTGATGCGCGACCTGCGGGTGCTGCTGATCGCCGGCCACCAGCCGAGCTCGTACTGGATCTCCAACGCGCTGCGGCTGATGCTCACCGACGAGCGGTTCGCGGCCTCGCTGGCCGGCGGCCGGCGCAGCATCAGCCAGGCGCTGAACGAGGCGCTCTGGGAGGACACCCCGACGCAGATCTTCGCGGGCCGCTGGGCGGTCCGCGACACCCAGCTGGGCGGTCAGCGGATCGGCGAGGGGGACATGGTCCTGCTCGGCATCGCGGGGGCCAACGCCGACCCGGCCGTGCGCCAGGCGGACGGCCGCCCGGCGGAGGGGAACCGGGCGCACATGAGCTACTCGTACGGCGAGCACGGCTGCCCGTTCCCGGCGCAGGAGGCGGCCGAGGTGATCGCCACCACCGCGATCGAGGTGCTGCTCGACCGGCTGCCGGACCTCCGGCTGGCGGTGGCCGAGCACGCGCTGGTGTGGCGGCCGTCGGCCTGGGTGCGCGGGCTGGTGGCGCTGCCGGTCTCGTTCACCCCCGGCCACCCGGCCTGATCCACCAACCCCTGGCGCAAGAAAGAGAGTTGCCGATGACCGCTGCCCTGGCCCGAATCGCCCTCGACCCGCTGGCCCGCGACAACGCGGCGGAGGGCGCGCTGCTGCGGGCCGCCGGCCCGGCGGTGCCGGTCGAGCTGCCCGGCGGGGTCCTCGCCTGGGCGGTGACGCGGCACGGCGCCGCGCGCGACCTGCTGACGGACGCCCGGCTGGTGAAGGACGCCGCGCACTGGGCGGCCTACCAGCGCGGCGAGGTCCCGAGGACCTGGCCGCTGATCGGCCTGGCGGTGCCCGGCCCGAGCATGGTGACCACCGACGGCGCCGAGCACCGGCGGCTGCGGGCACTGGTCGCCCAGGCCTTCACCCCGCGCCGGGTGGAGCTGATGCGGCCGCGCGTGGAGGAGGTCACCCACGCGCTGTTGGACGCCCTGGCGGCGGGCGAGCCGGTGGTGGACCTCAAGACGGCCTTCGCCTTCCCGCTGCCGATGACGGTGATCTGCTCGCTGCTGGGCGTGCCGGAGTCGGACCACGGCCTGCTGCGCGACCTGTACGAGCGGTTCTTCGGCATCAAACCGAACCCGGAGGGCATCCAGGCGACCGTCGCCGGGCTGAACGCCTTCGTCAACGACCTCGTGGCGCAGCGCCGTTCGGCCCCGGGCGAGGACCTGGCGAGCGTCCTGCTGGCGGCCGACACCGAGGGCGGGGCGCTGACCGACGCGGAGGCGGCGGCCACCCTGCGGGTGATCATCGCGGCCGGCCACGAGACCACGGTGAACCTGATCGGCAACGCGGTGCGGGCCCTGCTGGCCCACCCGGACCAGTTGGAACTGGTGCGTTCGGGCCGGGTGTCCTGGGACGCGGTGGTCGAGGAATCGCTCCGCTGGACGCCGCCGACCAGCAACTTCCTGTTCCGCTTCGCGGCCGAGCCCATCCCGGTGGGCGACGTGGTGATCCCGGCCGGCGAGCCGGTGCTGGTCTCGTACAACGCGATCGGCCGCGACCCGTTGCAGCACGGGGTGACGGCCGAGGTCTTCGACATCACCCGGGACCCGAGCCGCCACCTGTCCTTCGGCCACGGCCCGCACGTCTGCCCCGGGTCCCCGCTGGCCCGGCTGGAGGCGGGGATCGCGCTGCCCGCGCTGTTCGAGCGCTTCCCGGGGCTGTCGCTCGCCGTGCCGGAGGCCGAGCTGCGGCCGAGCCCCTCGCTGGTGGTGAACAGCCTGCTGGAGCTGCCGATCCGGCTGTTCTGATGGCACGTCATCATCGCCGCCCCCGGCCGGGTTTACGGTCGGGGGCGGTCGTGCACCTTGGCGCGGGCCGACGGCTGCGTTAACGTCTTCGATCAGTCCGGCCGCCCGCCCCTCTGCTCCCTGCAGGCCCATCTCCGGTACAGCGCAATGTCGTTCAGTCCACCGTCGGCAGCATGCTCTGGCGAGGAGAACCGCATTGACCCTCAACCCGACCGCACCGCACGTGAGTCACCGCCGTCGCCTGGCCTCCGTTCCCGTCCTGGTGGCGGCGCTGGCACTGACCGCGGCCTGCTCCAACAGCTCCGGCGGTTCGGGTGGCGGCGGTGGCGGATCGGCCGCGTCGCTGTCCGGTGACTGCGCCAAGTACCAGCCGTACGCCGGACACTCGGGCACCACCGTGACGATGTTCGCCTCCATCCTGAGCCCGGAGTCGGACAACCTGGAGAAGTCCTGGGCCGAGTTCGCCAAGTGCACCGGGATCAGGATCAGCTACGAGGGATCGAACGACTTCGAGTCCCAGTTGCCGGTCCGGGTCTCCGGCGGCAACGCCCCGGACTTCGCGATCGTCCCGCAGCCCGGCCTGCTGGCCCAGATGGTGAAGAGCGGCAAGGTGGTGAAGCCGCCCGCCGAGACCGTCGCCAACCAGGGCAAGTGGAGCCCGATCTGGAAGACCTACGGCTCGGTCAACGGCACCTTCTACGCGGCCCCGATGAGCGCCAACATGAAGTCGCTGGTCTGGTACTCGCCGAAGGCCTTCAAGGCGGCCGGCTACGAGGTGCCCAAGACCTGGACCGACCTGATGGCGCTCAGCGACCGGATCGCCCAGGCGGGCGGCGCCAAGCCGTGGTGCGGCGGCATCGCCTCCGGGACGGCCACCGGCTGGCCGGCCACCGACTGGCTGGAGGAGGTGGTGCTCGGCTCGTACGGCGGCGAGGTGTACGACCAGTGGGTCGGCCACCAGGTGAAGTTCTCCGACCAGAAGATCACCACCGCGATGAAGACGGTCGCCGACTGGATGCAGAACCCGGCCTGGGTCAACGCGGGTTTCGGTGACGTGAAGTCGATCGCCACCACCACCTTCCAGGACGCGGGAACACCGATCCTGAGCGGCAACTGCCAGATGCTCCAGCAGGCGTCCTTCTACGAGGCGCAGTGGCCCAAGGGCACCAAGGTCGGCCCGGACGGGGACGTCTTCGCCTTCCAGCTGCCCGCGGTGAACCCGTCGGTCGCCAATCCGGTGGAGGGCGGCGGCGAGTTCCTGGCGGCCTTCTCCAGCCGGCCCGAGGTGCAGGCGGTGCAGAACTACCTGTCCAGCTCGGACTGGGCGAGCAGCCGGGTGAAGACCGCGAGCGGCTGGGTCTCGGCCAACCAGGGCGTGGACAAGAGCCTCTACACCGACCCGATCGACAAGCTGTCGGCCGCGGCGCTGACCGACCCGTCGGCGACGTTCCGCTTCGACGGCTCCGACCTGATGCCGGCCGCCGTGGGCGCCGGGCAGGAGTGGAAGTCGCTGACCGCCTGGTTCGCCGAGGGCCAGTCGATCCAGAAGACCGCCGCCGACATCGACGCCGCCTGGCCGCAGTAGTTCGGCAGTCGGCAGCCGGCAGTCGGTCGTCGGTCGTCGGCAGCCGGTCGTCGGTAGTCGGTTGCCGGTCGTCGGTTGCCGGTTGTTGTCGGCAGCCGGTGGCCGGAGCCCGGTCGTCAGCGGCCGACGTGCCGGGGCCGCTTCCGGCACACCCGGGACCACCTGTCGAGGGCGGTGCGGGGCCACCCACCCGCACCGCCCGCCCCCTTCCCACCGCACTCGAAGGGACGCGCGGCCATGTCCGTACCCGGATCGTCCGTACCCGGATTCCCGTCACCCGTCGCGGCGCCGGCCGCCGACGGGCTGACCGTCGAGAACCTGGCGGCCGGCGCCTGGAACGACGCGGCGGTCAAGTTCGGCAACACCGTGGGTGCCGTCGCGGGCTTCCTCGGCATCCTGCTGGTGGTCCTCCTGGTCGTCGGCCGGGCCAGGGGCCGGCTGGCCCGGCCGTTGTCGGTCGCGGTGTTCCTCGGCCCGGCGGTGCTGCTGCTGGCCGTCGGCCTGGTCGTGCCGCTGCTCCGCACGGTCTACCTCAGCTTCCAGAACGACGACGGCACCCGGTTCGTCGGCGGTGAGAACTTCGGCTGGGCCTTCACCACCGACTCGGTGCAGAAGGTGCTGGTCAACACGCTGCTCTGGCTGTTGGTCGCCCCGCTGGTGGCGACCGGGCTGGGCCTGGTGCTGGCGCTGCTGGTGGACCGGATGCGCGGCCAGTCGGTGTACAAGTCGCTGATCTTCATGCCGATGGCGATCTCGCTGGTCGGCGCGTCGATCATCTTCAAGTTCGTCTACGAGTCGCGCGGGCCGGGACAGCCGCAGATCGGTCTGCTCAGCCAGCTCGCGGTCGCGGTGGGCTGGGACGACCCACCGAACTGGCTGCTCTCCCAGCCGCTGAACACCTTCCTGCTGATGGCGGTGATGGTCTGGGTGCAGACCGGCTTCGCGATGGTGGTGCTGTCGGCGGCGATCAAGGCGATCCCGGCGGAGGTGGTGGAGGCGGCCAGGCTGGACGGCGCGCGTGGGGTGCGGCTGTTCTGGTACGTCACCGTGCCGATGATCCGCAGCACGGTGATGGTCGTGCTGACCACGGTCATGCTCATCACCCTGAAGGCCTTCGACATCGTCCGCACCATGACCGGCGGCAACTTCGGCACCCAGGTGCTGGCCAACGAGATGTACTCGCAGTCCTTCGTGCAGTTCAACTCCGGTCGGGGCAGCGCCCTCGCGGTGCTCCTCTTCCTCGCGGTGCTGCCGCTGGTGGCCTACAACATCGTGCAGCTGCGGAAGGAGCGTGAGGTCCGGTGACCGGGACGGACGGCCGGGAGGGCGCGGTGGAACCCGTGGAGCCGACGCGGCCGGTACAGGCGGCGAGGGCGGCACGGGCGGTGAAGGCCGTACGACCGGTGGGGTCTGCGCGACCGGTGAAGCCGACGCGGCCGGTGCGGAAGGCCTTCAGCAGCCCGCCGGCCTCGGTGTTCGTGATCGCCATGACGGTGCTCTGGACGATCCCGACGCTGGGTCTGCTGGTGACCTCGCTGCGGCCCAAGCAGGACGTGACCGCCAGCGGCTGGTGGAACGCCTTCCTCCACCCGGACCTCGGCCTCGACAACTACCACTCCGTGCTGTTCGAGGGCGGCTCCGGGGCCTCCACCGGTCTGATGCCCTTCCTGGTCAACTCGCTGGCGATCAGTGTCCCGGCGACGGTCTTCCCGCTGGTGCTGGCGGCGATGGCGGCGTACGCGCTGGCCTGGGTGCGGTTCCGGGGGAGCGACGCGGTCTTCTTCACGGTGTTCGCGCTCCAGGTGGTGCCGCTCCAGATGGCGCTGATCCCGCTGCTGCGGCTGTTCTCCGGCGGCGCGCACCTGGGCTCGCTGACGCTGATCCCGGCGGTGGACCTGAAGGGCAGCTACGCGCCGGTGTGGCTGGCGCACACCATGTTCGCGCTGCCGCTGGCGGTGTTCCTGCTGCACAACTTCATCGCCCAGTTGCCGCGGGACCTGATGGAGGCCGCGGTGGTGGACGGTGCCTCGCACGTCAGGATCTTCCGTTCGATCGTGCTGCCGCTCTGCACCCCGGCGCTGGCCTCGTTCGCGATCTTCCAGTTCCTGTGGGTCTGGAACGACCTGCTGGTGGCGCTGACCTTCGCGGGCGGCACACCGGAGGTGGCGCCGATGACGGTGCGGCTGGCGCAGCTCTCCGGCTCGCTCGGCGGGCGCTGGGAGCTGCTCACGGCCGGGGCGTTCCTGTCGATCATCGTGCCGTTGATCGTCTTCTTCAGTCTCCAGCGGTACTTCGTCCGGGGGCTGTTGGCCGGGTCGGTGAAGGGGTAGCCGGGGAGTCCTCTGAGGGCTGGAGCGTTTTGAACGCGTTCGGAATCGATTTTTGAACCTGTTCAGAATGGTCTACAGTCGGCAGCGGTTGGGGCGCCGAGCGCGCTCCCGGCGGACCGCCCGAAGGGCGGCTTCCGCATGCCCGCCGACCACTGAGGGGGACTCATGTCCGGCCCGTCCACGCCAGCCCCGTCCGACTCGCCCGAACCCTCCGGGCCTGGTGCGCCCGCCGAGCCCGCTGTGCCCGATGAGCCTGCTGTGTCCGTTGGGCCCGCCGTGCCTGCTGAGCCTGCTGTGTCCGTCGGGCCTGGCGCACCCGCCGGTCCGGTCGAGGCGTCCGGTCCGGCCGGTGCGTCAGGTCCGGCCGGGGTGACCGGGGTGGCCGGGGTGGCCGGGGTGGCCGGTCCCACGGTGGCGCCGGGGCCGGCCGCGGTGTCCGGCCCGGCCGCGGCGGGCAGCCCGTTCGACCCGTACGACCCGTACGACCCGTACCGCGCGGCGGTCTCCCACCCGCAGGGCCGACCGGGCCCGGGCCGGGCGCCCGGTTCGCCTGGTGCGTCCGCGTCCGCGTCCGCGTCCGCGTCCGGTGCGTGGCTGCGCCGCAGCGATCCCGAGCGCCGCGCGGCGGCCACACCCAAGGTCCTCCTGGCGGCCCTGCTCACCGGCCTGCTGACGGCCTGGCTGCTCTACGACGGCCTGGGCCCCGACCTGCTGGTACTGGGCGCCGCCGCCACCGTCGGCGCCGGGGTCGCCGCCCGGGCGGCCGGCCGCCGGATCCGCCCCTGGACGGCGGTGTGGAGCCTGCTCGCCCTCGCACTGCTCGCCGTCCCGGCCTGGTGGGACGCCGGGTGGCCCGCGGCGCTGGCCGTCGTCGGTGCGCCCGCGCTGGCCTCGCTGGCCCTGCACGGCGGCCGCCGCTGGCCGGGAGTGCTGTTCCCGCTGCCCGGCATCCTGTGGCAGCTGGTGCCCTCCGCGGGCTGGGTCTGGGACGGCCTGGGCCGGCGGCCGCTGCCCGGTCGCGGCCGGATCGTCCCGGTGCTCAAGGCGCTGGCGGTCGCCGCCGCCCTGCTGACCGTCTTCGGCCTGCTGTTCGCCAGCGCCGACGCCGCCATGGCGGACCTGCTGGGCAGCCTCAGCCCGGACCTCGAACTCGACCAACTCCCGGGGCGCGGCGCACTGTTCGCGCTCGGGACGGTGACCACGCTGGGCTTCGCGCACATGGCCGCCGGCCCGCGCCGCTGGGACCGCACGGAGATCCGGCCCGGCCGGGAGCGGCGGCGGCTGGAGTGGGCGCTGCCACTGGTCGCGCTGAACCTGATGTTCGGTGTCTTCGCGGTGATCCAGGCCGTGGTCGTGCTGGGTGGGGCCGACGCCGTGCTGAGCAGCACCGGGATGAGTCGCTCCGAGTACGCCCGGCAGGGCTTCTGGCAGCTCAGTGTGATCACCGTGCTGACGCTGGTCGTGGTGGCGGTCGCCAAGCGCTGGGCGCCGCGCACCACCGCGACCGACCGCCGGGTGGCACGGATCCTGCTCGGACTGCTCTGCCTGCTGGCGCTGGCCGTGGTCGCCTCGGCACTCGGCCGGATGTGGTTCTACGTGGACGCCTCCGGGCTGACCCGGCTGCGGCTCTGGGTGCTGGTGGTCGAGGTGTGGCTGGGCGCCGTCTTCCTGCTGCTGATCGCCGCCGGGCTGACCCGCCGCACCGGCTGGCTGCCGCGCGTCGTGGTCCTCAGCGGGATGCTCACCGTCGCGGTCTACGGCCTGATGGGCCCGGACGCGATCGTCGCCGAGCAGAACGTCGCCCGGTACGAGCAGGCCCGGCGGGACGACACCCGCGCCGCGACCATCGACCTGCGCAACGTCCGGCGCCTCTCGGCGGACGCGGTGCCCGCCCTGGACCGGCTCCCCGAACCGCACCGGAGCTGCGCGCTGCAGCTGATCGCGCAGGACCTGGGCGGCGGCGCGAAGCCGTGGTACGCGACCAGCCTCGCGGCCGTCCGGGCCCGGGAGATCCTGGCGGACCGGCCGTTGGCGGACCGGTCCGCGAACGGCCCTTCGGCCTGCGACCGGGCGGGGCTCCTGTACGAGGACCTGTAGGCCGACCGGGGAGAGGGAGGGGCCGCGGACAGTCGCAGGGCCGGCCGGGAGCGTCCTGCTCCCGGCCGGCCCTGGTCGTCGTGCCGCCTCGGTTCACTGCTGCTGCGGTGGCGGCGCGTTGCGCGGTGCCGGTCGTGGTGCGGCGCGGTGGTGCCGGTGCGTCGCGATGTGTCGGTGCGTCGCGATGTGCCGGTACGTGCCGGTGGTGTCGGTGCGTGCCGGCGGTGTCAGTGCATCGCGACGGCGGAGGAGTCGCTCGGCAGATCGCCGGCCTTGGCCTTGATCACGAAGACGGAGACCAGCAGGGCGACCGCCGCGAGTGCGGCGCCCACGATGAAGCCGTGCGAAATGCCCTGGGTGAGCACGGTGTTCGCGGCATCCGTGCCCTGGGGGAACTCGTGGTGCTGCTGGAGGTAGGCCAACTGCTCCGGCTTCGCGCTCTCCATGAACTTCGGCAGCTGCACGGCGGCCTCGGCCGTGGCGTAGTGCGCGAAGACCGTGGTCAGGATCGACAGGCCGAGCGAACCGCCGATCTGCTGCATCGAGTTGAGCAGGCCGGAGGCGGCGCCGGTCTCCTCGCCCGGAACGCCCGCGACGGCGAGCAGCATCACCGGGACGAAGATCAGGCCCATGCCGAAGCCGAACACCACCGTGGGGCCGAGGACCCCGTCCAGGTAGCCGCTGTCTTTGCCCATCTGGGTCAGCCAGGTGAGGCCGACGGTGACCAGGAGGGCGCCGCCCGCCATGAAGGGCTTCGGGCCGTACTTGGCCTGGAGGTTGGAGGCGATCTGCGCGGCGATGATGATCGCGACACTGATCGGGAGGAAGGAGACGCCGGCCTTCAACGGGCTGTAGCCGAGCGGACCCTGCACGAACAGCACGACGTAGAAGAAGATGCCGAACATGGCCGCGGCCAGGCAGAGCATCATCACCAGGCCGCCGGTGCGGTTGCGGTCGGCGAACAGGTGCATCGGGGTGATCGGCTGGTCGGTGCGGCTCTCGACCACGAGGAAGGCGGCGAGCAGGATCGCGCCGGCCGCGAAGGAGCCGAGCGTGATGCCGTCCGACCAGCCGTCCGAGGCTGCCCGGATGAACCCGTAGACCAGGCCGACCAGTCCGAGCGTCGAGGTGAGCGCGCCGGGCAGGTCGAAGCGGCCGGGGTGGCGCTCGGACTCGGCGATGTGGCGCGGAGCGGCGATCGCGATCAGCACCGCGATCGGCACGTTGACGAAGAACACCCAGCGCCAGTTGAGGTACTCGGTGAGCAGACCGCCGGCCAGCAGACCGATCGCGGCACCCGAACCGGCCACCGCCGAGAACACGCCGAAGGCGCGGTTGCGTTCCGGCCCCTCGTCGAAGTTGGTGGCGATCAGGGCGAAGGCGGTCGGGGAACAGATCGCGCCGCCGATGCCCTGGAGCGCGCGGGCGGCCAGCAGCAGGCTGCTGTCCTGTGCGAAGCCACCGAGCAGCGAGGCCAGGCCGAACAGCAGGGTGCCGAAGATGAACACCCGGCGGCGGCCGAGGATGTCACCCGCGCGACCTCCGAGCAGCAGCAGTCCGCCGAAGGTCAGGGTGTAGGCGTTGATGACCCACGACAGGTCGGTGGTCGAGAAGCCCAGGGCGTCCCTGATGTGCGGCAGAGCGATGTTCACGATGGTCGCGTCGAGGACCACCATGAGCTGGGTCGCCGCGATGACGGTCAGGGTGATGCCCTTGCCCCGCCCCTGGGTCGTCCGCGGTGGTGAGGTTTTGCTGAGCGTGTCGGAGATAGCCACGAATGTGCCCCCTGCTGGCCATGTGCTCGGTGGTGCGGGTCCGGCGGAGTCGCCGGTCCTTGCATGGCGCCGCGCCCCTTGCGCGGGCCGGGAAGGAACGGGATCGTTCACTAAGCCGGACGATAGCTTGGTCATGATTGTGAACGCAAGCGTTCCTTAAGGGTGGTGGCGATGGAGCGGTTGGTGCGGCGCCTGGTGGCGGACCGGTTCGGTCCGCTGCGGGGTGCTCCGGCGGAGCCGACGATCGGGGCGGCCGTTCCGCCCGGGGGCGTTCGGGGCGAGGTCGTCCGGAGTGAGGTCGTCCGGAGTGAGGTTGCCCGGGGCGGGGGCATCCGGGGTGGGGGCGTCCGGGGCGGTGCGGTTCGACCTGCGGCTGTCCGGGCCGGGGAAGCGGGCGTCGGAGGGGCGGGCGTCGGAGGGGCGGGCGCCGGAGAGGTGGTCGGGGGAGCGAGAGACGGGAGCGGGGTGGAGAGGAGCGGAGCGGGGCCCGAGAGGGGCGGGGCGAGGTCGGTGCCGGGGGCGGACGCCGAACCGGCCTTCTGCCCGGTCCGGGTCGCCCATCAGGCGCTGACGAGGCCGTCGCGGCGCCGGGGGAGGGAGCTGGAGAAGGCGATCTTCGAGGCCACGCTCGACCAGCTCACCTCCGGCGGATACGCGCGACTGACCATGGAGCGGGTCGCCAGTGCGGCGCGGACCGGGAAGGCCGCGCTCTACCGGCGTTGGGCGTCCAAGGACGAGCTCGTCATCGACGCCCTGGACGCCACTCTCCCGCGCCCCTACGACACCCCCGACCTCGGGTCCGCCCGCGACGAACTCCACCGGATCGTCGAGGAGTTCGCGCAGGCGATGACCTCCCCGGTCGGCTCCGCGCTCAACGCGCTGATGGGGGAGATCGACCACGAGCGGGCCGAGGTCTTCAAGGCCTTCATCACCACCCGGGTCATCGAGCCGACCGCCCGGACCATCCTGGAGATCCTGCGCCGGGGTGCCGAGCGCGGCGACGTCCGGCCGGGCGCGGCCACCCCGCTGGTGGCGGACGTCATCCCGGCGGTGCTCCTCTACCAGGTCAAGATCCGAGGGCTGGAGGGCATGGGGCCGGGCTTCGCGGGCCGGCTGGTGGACGAGGTGCTGGAACCGATGATCCGGGCCTGAGGCGGCCGGCCGTCGGCGGGTCGGGAGGACTGGGGCGGGGAGAGGCCCGGCCGACCGAGGGGCTTGGTCGGGGGGTGCCGGGCCCGTGTCGCCGGGTCCGTGTCGCCGGGGCCGGGGCGCCGGGTCCAGGGCGGGAAGGGCCGCCGGCGGGGAAGGCGGATCCGGCGACCGTGGAGCGGGCTTAGGCTGGAGGCTGCCCCCGCTGAACGGAATACGCCATGCCCATCGTCCCCCCGACGCACTCCGTCGAACGCTCGCTCCGCCGGGCCGGCGCCAAGATCGTCGTCGGTCTCGACGAGGTCGGGCGCGGCGCCTGGGCCGGGCCGGTCACCGTGGGTGCGGCCGTCACCGGCCTGCGCAAGGCGCCGGAGGGGCTGACCGACTCCAAGCTGCTCACCGAGCTGCGCCGACGCGCGCTCGCACCCGTCCTCGCCGACTGGGTCACCGCGTACGCGCTCGGACAGGCCTCCCCGCAGGAGTGCGACGAGCTCGGCATGACCGCGGCGCTGCGGCTGGCCGCCGTCCGCGCGCTGGAGGCGCTGCCGGTCGAGCCCGACGCGGTGATCCTCGACGGCAAGCACGACTACCTCGGCGGCCCGTGGCGGGTGCGCACGGTGATCAAGGGTGACCAGTCCTGCATCTGCGTCTCCGCGGCCTCGGTGCTCGCCAAGGTCCACCGCGACGGCCTGATGGCCGAACTGGGCGAGGGGTGCCCGGAGTACGGCTTCGCCGACAACGCCGGCTACCCGTCCCCGGTGCACCGCGCCGCGCTGGAGGAGCTCGGCCCCACCGATCACCACCGGCTCTCCTGGGCGTACCTGGACGCGCTGCCGAAGTGGCGCCACCTCAAGCGCGTCCGGGAGGACGTGGCGGGTGCCCAGGGGCCTGCCGACGAACAGTTGACGCTCGGTTTCTGACGGTCCGTCTGGAATTGCCCCGGGAGGGGGTGGCGGGGGTTCGGTGCCCAAGGGGTGGGGCGCCCGTGCGCGTCCGACCGGCATTTGATAGATATCCGGGTATGCCTGTCTTCCCCGAGGAGCCGGAGATTCACGAGAGCCTCCCGGGCCCCGGCGTTCCCTTCCCCCGCGAGTCGGACGCACAAGCCCCTGCCATCGCATCCACCACCGTCGCCGCACCGGCTCCGGTGCCCGGCCCCCGTCCGGCGCCTCCGCGCCCGGTCCCGCCGCGCGCCGCCCGTCCGGGCCCGCCGCGACTGATCCCCAAGCCCGGGCCGGCACCGCGCCGCCCGGCCCCCGCCGCGCCGCAGGTGGAGGTCCAGCGGATCGCCGCCACCCCGGCGCAGGCGCTGGAGCGCGCCGATGACGCGGTCGACCGGTTGCTGGAGTCCGGCCGCGACCCGGGCACCATCCTGGTGCTGACGGTCGGTGAAGCGCACCCCTGGCAGCAGCACGAGCTCTCCTTCGGCGAGGAGCGCTACTGGGCGCAGCTCGCCGAGGGCGGGGACGTGTTCTACGCGGACGCCGCGCTGACCCGTCCGGTCCGCCGCGAGGTGGTCGTCCTGGTGGTCAACGGCGGACCGTCCGCCCGGACCGCCGAGGCGTACGCCAAGGCACTGGACACCGCGACCGCGCTGCTGGTGGTCTGCGGCGACGCCGGTCCGGCTGCGGCGGGCCGGGGCGGAGCCGCGCCGGGCCGCCCGGTCAAGGCCTGACCACAGCCGTCCACTTCGGGCCCGGTGCCGCCGCACGGTGCCGGGCCCGACCTCGGTCCCGAGGCCCTCGGAGGGCGACGGCCGCCGGTCGGCGACCTCCTGGTGGCAGCTGGCGGTTCGACTGGCCCGACGGGCTCGACGGTCGTCTCGGGTTCAGCGCGTGCCGGTGCGGCGGGTCGGTTCGGCCGCTGCGACCCGCGCCGGTGTCCAGGAGGCGTCGGACTGCGGGGAGCGCGCCGTGTCCTCGCCGTGCTTGGCCTGGTCGGCCGCCAGTTGACGGGTGCGCTGGCCGCGCGGGGTGTCCAGCGCCGAGCGCGGCGGCAGCTCCGTGACGGTGTGCACCGGCCCGTCGGCCCAGGAGCCCGCGTGCGGCTTGCGGCCGCCCCGCCCGTCCCCGAGGACCTGCCAGCCCGCCGGGGTGAGCCCGATGTACGCGCCGCAGCGCAGCCCGTGCAGTGCGGACGCGTCCCGCAGCGCCCACATCCAGGCGCCGTCCTGCTCCGTCCAGCCGGGTGCGCCGTCGCGGCAGCGCAGCAGCACGGCGGTGCGGCTCGGCTCGGGCAGCCGCAGGTCGTGCGGGAGGATCCGGCGCAGGTGGGCCAGTAACGCGTTGCGGTGCTGCCAGCCGTCGGTGTCGTGCGGCCAGGGGGTGAAGGAGGCCGAGGCGACGAGGCGGTGGAGCGCGTCCAGGACGGTGACCACGACGGTGCCGGGCTGGGGCAGGTGACGCTGGTGCAGTTCCAGGACGAACTCTCGGGGCTCGCGCAGCAACGGGATCCCCGAGGCCGTCCAGGTCTCCAGGTCCAGCACCCGTCTGGGTTCCGGGCTCCCGGAGAAGGGATTCTGACCTCGGTCGATACCGTTGATCACGATCCTCCTTCCTGGCCCGTGGGCAGGCGGGTGCCTGGGTACGCCGAAGGGCGGATCCAGCGGACCGGGTTTCGGGTACCTCCCAATTCTCGGGGCATCGGGGCCAGAGCGGCAACGATGAAATGATGAACGCCATCCGATAGTCCATGGTCTGCCGGATATGTTCCACGGCGGCCCGAACGTCGCGGAGGTGCCTCCCGGCCTTGATCCACAACGCCCGGAGGCCAGGGTGAACCGTCGTCGACATGGTGGACACTCCTTTTCCGGGTCGTTCGGCCGGTGTGATCGAAATCGCTTCGCCTGATCCTTTCTGTTAGGCCATTCGAGTGAACGGGAAGCCGCCTTCGACGGCTTCCCGTCGTCCTGTCACCCCTGCACGGCGAGCACCAGCGGCAGGACCGCGCTCGCCCCCGCCCGCCGCAGCAGCCGGGCGGCGACGGTGACCGTCCAGCCCGAGTCGACGAGGTCGTCCACCAGCAGCACCGGCCCGCCCGCGGCGGCCACCGCCTGCTCCACCTCCGGCGGCAGGACCAGTGCGCCGGCCAGCGAGTGCAGCCGCTGGGCGCTGTTGCTGCGGGCGCCGTGCGGGGGCAGCCCGCCGGCGTACTCGATCCGGCCGAGCAACGGCATCCGCCCGATCTCGGCGATCCGCGCGCCGAGGCTGCCGACCAGCCGGGGCCTGGTCGAGGAGGCCATCGTCACCACGCCGACCGGCCGCTCCAGCCGGGTGCCCTCCGTCGTCGCTGGCCCGGCCCAGCCGCCCGGACCGCGGGCCCAGTCGGCGAGCACCGCCACCAGGGCGTCCACCGCCTCGCCGGGCACCGGCACGTCCGGCGCCTGCTCGGCGAGCAGGGTGCGCAGCCGGTTGCCCCAGCCGATGTCGGACAGCCGGCCGAGCGCCCGGCCGGTCTCCGCCTGCTCGCCCGCCGGGATCCGGCCCTTGAGCGGCACTCCGAGCGAGTCCATCCCGGTCGGCCAGAGCCGACGGGGTTCGAAGGTCACGCCGGGGCGGCCGAGGGCGGCCCGGGCGGCCGCCAGCGTCTCGTCGGTGACGTCCGGAGTGTGCCGCGGCCCCGCGCAGTTGTCGCACCGGCCGCACGGCACGGCCTGCTCGTCGTCGAGCTGGCGGCGCAGGAACTCCATCCGGCAGTCGGTGCCGGCCGCATAGTCGCGCATCGCCCGCTGCTCCGCCTCCCGGGAGGCGGCGACCTTGGCGTAGCGGGCGGTGTCGTACTCCCAGCTCTGGCCGGTGGCCGTCCAGCCGCCCTTCACCCGGCGGACGGCGCCGTCCACGTCGAGAACCTTGAGCATCGTCTCCAGCCGGGCCCGGCGCAGGTCCACCCGGGGCTCCAGGGCGGCGGTGGAGAGCGGCCGGCCGGCCTCGGCCAGCGCGTCGATGGTGCGGCGCACCTGCTCCTCCGGGGGGAAGGCCAGGGAGGCGAAGTAGCGCCAGATCGCCTCGTCCTCGCGGCCGGGCAGCAGCAGCACCTCGGCCCGGTCCACTCCGCGCCCGGCGCGGCCGACCTGCTGGTAGTAGGCGATCGGCGAGCTGGGCGAGCCGAGGTGCACCACGAAGCCGAGGTCCGGCTTGTCGAAGCCCATGCCGAGCGCGGAGGTGGCGACCAGCGCCTTGACCCGGTTGGCCAGCAGGTCGGCCTCGGCGGTGCGCCGCTCGGCGTCCTCGGTGCGACCGGAGTAGGAGGCCACCGTGAAGCCGCGCTCGCGCAGGAAGGCCGTCACCTCCTCGGTGGCGGCCACCGTCAGGGTGTAGACGATGCCCGAGCCGGGGAGCCGGTCGAGGTGGTCGGCCAGCCAGGCGAGGCGGTGCGCCGGGTCCGGCAGGGAGAGCACGCCCAGGGTGAGGCTCTCCCGGTCGAGCGGTCCGCGCAGCACCAGGGCGTGCTCGTCGGTGGCGCCGGTGCCGAGCTGCTCGGCGACGTCCGCGGTGACCCGCGCGTTGGCGGTGGCGGTGGTGGCCAGCACCGGGACGCCGGCCGGTAGGTCCGCGAGCATGGTGCGCAGCCGGCGGTAGTCGGGCCGGAAGTCGTGCCCCCAGTCCGAGATGCAGTGGGCCTCGTCGACCACCAGCAGGCCGGTGGAGGCGGCGAGCTCGGGCAGCACCTGGTCGCGGAAGTCCGGGTTGTTCAGCCGCTCGGGGCTGACCAGCAGGATGTCGACCTTCCCGGTGGCGACCTCCTCCTGGACCGCGGCCCACTCGTCGGTGTTGGCCGAGTTGATGGTGCGGGCGTGGATGCCGGCCCGGCCGGCCGATTCGACCTGGTTGCGCATCAGGGCGAGCAGCGGCGAGACGATCACCGTCGGGCCGGCGCCGCGGGCCCGGAGCAGGGCGGTCGCGATGAAGTAGACCGCGGACTTCCCCCAGCCGGTGCGCTGGACGACCAGCGCGCGGCGGCGGTCGACCACGAGGGCCTCGATGGCCGTCCACTGGTCCTCGCGCAGGGTGGCTCCGGGGCCCGCGAGCTCGCGCAGGACGGCCTCGGCCCGCGCTCGGACCTCGGCGCGGTCGGCGGTGGCGGTGGTGTGGATGTCGGGCTGCTGCATGGCGTCCATGTAACCCCGTACCGCCGACAAGCGACGAATGCGGGGCAGGGGAGGCGAGGGAAGATGAGGTGTATCTCATCTGCTCATCCGCTGAACGGCAGTCAAAACTTACCCGCAGGAGGGCGTGTCGCCTGCTCCGAATGAGTGAAGGGAAATTCGGGGGCGGAGTTATCCACAGAAAAAATTCGTTTCCGGTGCCGCCCGCGGATTGCGTCCACTCTTGCGGCCATGAACGCGATGAACAACGAACACGTCATTCTGTCCCTCGGCCCGGCCTCCGACCACCGGCAGGTCGTCATGCGCGGTCCGGCCGACATGGCCGAGCTGCTTCCGTACTTCCTGGGCTTCTACCCGGACGACAGCATCGTCGCGGTGGGGCTCCACGGCCCCGGCCTGCACCAGGGCGGGGTGATCCGGGCGGACCTGCCGCGGTCGTCCTCGCAGTGGCCGGTCGCGGCGGAGGAGACGGCCGCCCTGCTGATCGCCCTCTCCGAGCGGCACGGGGCTCGGCCGCTCCAGGTGCTCCTCTACCTCTGCCAGGATCCCGCCGCGGCCCACGCCCCGCCGGTGGTGGACGGGCTGCGGCCGCTGGCGGAGGCCCTCCGGGCGGCCTTCGGGCGTCGGGGCGTGGCCGTCAAGGAGTCGCTGTGCGTCTCGGGCGGCCGCTGGTGGTCGTTCCTCTGCCGCGGCGACGGGTGCTGCGAAGCGACGGGCAATCCGGTGCGGCGCAGCCCCGAACCCGGTCCGGCGGCGGCCGCCGCGACGGTGGCAGGCCTGGTGCCGCGCGGCAGCCGGAAGGCGATCATCGGCGGGTTGGCCCCGGTCGGTCCGCCGGAGGACGCCGTCCAGCGCGAGGCGCTCGCCCGGGCCGAGGCCGTGGACGCGCTCGCCAGGGAGCAGCGCATCGCGCTGCTCGACCAGGCCGTCGCCGAGTTCCGGGCGGGAGCCAGGGAGCTCGATCCGGACCGGACGGCCCAGCTGCTGCTCGCCCTGCGGGACCGTCTGGTGCGGGACCGCGGCGTCGAGTACGCCCGGCCTGCCGAGCTGGCCCCGGCCGAGCGCCTCTGGCGCTTCCTCGCCCGGCGGGCCGTGCCTCCGTACGACGGCTGTGCGGTGGCCCCGCTCACCCTGCTGGCCTGGACGTCCTGGGTCGCCGGGGACACCGCGACGGCCCGGGTGGTGCTCGGCCACGTCCTGCGGCTCGCCCCCGGCTACCTGCTGGCCGATCTGCTCTACGAGTCGCTCAACGACGGCATGACGCCCCAGGGCCTGTTGGCCGCCGTCGAGGCCCAACGGCGGCGGCGCGAGGAGCCCGGCGCAGCGGCGGCCCCGGCCGGCGGACCGCGGTCTCCGGCGGGTGGAGCGCCGAGCACCGAGGTGCCGCCGCCCGTCGAAGGGGCGTCCCCTCGTGTCGAAGCGGATCCCGGGCCCGATCGCCCGGGGGCGGCCCCGGGCGATCGGCCCGGACGGTCGCCCGGCGGCCGACGGCGCCGGCGGGGCGGTCGTCAGAAGGCCTCCTCCGCGGCGTCGGCGCCCGCCGATCCGGGTCCCGGTGACGCCTCCGGCTCCGGAGGCCCGGAGCCGGAGGGCGGCGGGGCCGGGGCGGTGGCCCTGCTGCCGGCGCCGGGAAGGGCCGCTGCACCCGGGCACACCCGGGCGGCCGGGGAGTGGCCCGTCCGGGGCCTGCGGCTCGGCCGGGCCACGGCGGGTGCGCACGCTGCCCGCACCGGCCTCCACCGCTGCCGGGGCGTCCGGCGGGCGGAGAGAGGAGGGCATCGTGCGCACTGAGCGGCTTCGCGCCCCGGCACCGGCCGGCGGGCCGCTACGCCTCGCCGTGCGCCATCCTGATCAGGCGGTCCAGCACCGCGCGGCCGCTCACCCGGAGGCCGTCGTGCTCCCACTCGTTGGTGATCCAGGTCCGCAGGCCGCGCACCGCGCGGGCGGTCTCCAGCGAGTCCGCGGTGTCCACGTACATGTCGTCGTGGTAGACCGCCGCCACGACCGGCACGGTGTTGGCGGCCAGCCGCGTCCGGTCGTACAGGTCGGGCCAGTCGGCGCGGGCGGCGAGCAGGTCCGCCGTCTCCTTCAGCGGGCGCAGCGCCGGGTCGGTGTCGAACATCCAGGGGTAGATCATCTCCCCGGTGAACAGCACCGGCGCGTCGGACTCCAGCGCGGCCCGGGCGTCGAACTGCGGGAACTCCTTGCGGACCCGCTCGGCCGCCCAGGCGGTGCCGCCCTGGTCCACCGACCGCTGGCCGTAGATCGACTCGTGCAGCACCGCGTACAGCGGGCCGCCCGCGAAGGAGAGCTGGGCCTGGGCGCCGGCCAGGAAGGTGTCGGAGAGCTCCGGCCCGGCCGCGCCCTCCACCCAGGCCTCCTCCAGCAGGTAGTGCAGCGTGCCGGAGCCGGCGCCGGCTCCGAGCAGCATGCCGAGGGCCTGGAACGCCTCGACGGTGAGCAGCCCGCCGTCCGGCAGGGGCGCGGGGGAGTCGGCGAGGTGTGCCGCGATCCGGCGCACCGCTTGGACGTCCTGCGGGAACCGGGCGTAGTGGCCCTCGTTCTTGCGGACCACCCGCGGGTAGGCGGCGCGGTAGACGTCGTCGGCCGAGCTGCCGAGTCCGGCCAGGCCACCGGTGATGAAGGCCTCGGTCAGGCCCTCGGGGGCGATGGAGAGGTAGGTGAGGGTGCAGAAGCCGCCGAAGCTCTGGCCGAGCACGCTCCAGCGCCGGTCTGCGCCGAGCAGCCGCTCGCGGATCAGCTCGGCGTCCCGGACGATCGAGTCCGCGCGGAAGTGGGCCAGGTAGTCCGCCTGCTCCTGCGGACCGCCGCGGCGGGCGAGGGTCTGCCGGGTCGCGGGGGTGGACCGCCCGGTGCCGCGCTGGTCGAGCAGGAGCACCCGGTAGTCGTCCAGGGCGCGATCCAGCCAGGAGTCCCGGCCGAGCGGTCGGGCGGCCTTGCCGCCCGGCCCGCCCTGGAGGAAGACCAGCCAGGGCAGGTCGTCCCGCTCGCGGCCTGCGGCCACCACTTCGCGGGCGTACACCTCGATCTGCTCGCCCTGCGGGGCGGCGTGGTCGAGCGGCAGCTGGAACACGTGGTCGGTCGTGACAATCCCGGGCAGCCGGCTGATGGCGGACATGCAACTCCTCGGTCTCTGCTGGTCACAGCGATGGCGTCGCGGTTCACGGGTCCACCGGGTGCGGGGGCCGCGACCCCCGCACCGTATCCTGGCGGCGGTCGAGCGCCGGTTCGAGCGTCCCACCCGCCAGACCTGACGCCCGACCTCGGCCGACGCCCGGCCCGAGCCGGTCCACCGCGGCGGTCCGTGGGCGGGTACGGACCCGGGGCGGACGGTGACGCCCGCGGCGAGGCCCCGGTGACGCTCCGACGGAAGCAGGCCGACGGAAGCGGTCCGGCCGCCCGGCAGCGCGGCTCCGACCAGCGGCGCAGCGGTGGTGCGTGACCTGGCGGCGGTGCGAGGCGTTCACCCCGGGGGCCTGCGCCCGGTCCGGGCGGGTCGATCGCCGGGCGGCACGGACCCGGCCGCCCGGGTCCGGCAGCGGCCGGCGGTCGTGCGCGGCACCACGGCCGGTCGCCGTCACGGGGCCGGGTGATCCGGCAGGCGGGGGCCGAGGGGGCAGGGCGTCACCGGTATGACGGGGCGCCGGACCTGACGGCGTGCCGGGCCCGGTGACGGGCCCCGGAACGAAGGCGCGGCGCGCCGGTACCGGCCCGGTACCGAGCACCGCATGGCACGGCCCGCCACCGGGTACGGCCAGACACGGCACACCCGCCGACGGGACAGGCCCGTCGGTCCGGCACCATCAGCACGCGATCGAGCACGCTCGCGGCCCACCGGCCTGACCCGGCCACCGGACCGCCGAGGGGAGGAGAGTCCGGTGACCGCCATGAGGCCACCACAGGCCATGCCGGCCGAGAGCGTGGTCGGCGCGCCGCCCAGGCCCGTGGGCCGTCCCGACCAGGTCCCGCCGGCGGGGCCCGCGGGCGCACCGCTCGGCCCCGGTCGAGCCGCGGCCCCGCCACGCCCGCAGCCGCCCGCCGTCCACCACGCGGTGATCTGCGTCAACGCCCCGGCGATGGCCGCGTCCGGCCCCGACGGCCAGCTGCGAGGCCACGGACTGCACGGCTTCTACCGCAACGGCGTCCGAGTGCTAGCCCGGATGGAGCTGCGGTTGGGCGGCATGGAGCCGCTGCCGCTCCAGGGCACCTTGACCAGCACCGCCCAGGCACGCTTCCTCGGCGCCGTCCGCCTCCCCGGCGACCTCGACCCGGACCCGGCGCTCACCGTCGAGCGGCTGCGGCACGCCGACGGCGTGGAGACGGTGCTCGTGCGCAACACCGGTCCGCGGCCCGCACGGCTGCCACTGGAGATAGCCCTCGGCACCGACCTCGGCCCGGTCGCCGAGATCGCCGCCGGGCACCGCCAGCCCGACCTGCCGGGCCAGGTGCAGTCCGCCGGACTGCGTTGGACGGGGCCGGTGCACAGCGCCATGGTCAGCGCCCAGCCCTCCCCGCACGCCGTCCTAGCCGGTGCCGGAGTGCTCCGCTGGGACCTGGAGGTCCAGCCCGGCGCCCGCTGGTCGGTCGAGCTGCACACCGCGTTGGAGAGCGCCACCGGTGGCCCGCGCCCGCCGGGCGGCCGCGGCGCCGGCGTCCCGCTGCCCTGGTCCGAGCCGGAGGTCCGCAGCGACGACACCCGGGCGGCTCCGCTGGTCTCCCGCTCGCTGGACGCCCTCGGCGGGCTGCTGTTCGCCGACCCGGACCGCCCGACCGACCTCTACCCGGCCTCCGGAGCGCCCTGGCGCTTCGGCCTGGCCCCGGCCGACGCGCTCTGGGCCGCCCGGCTGACCCTGCCGCTCGGCACCCGGCTGGCGGCCGGCACCCTCCGGGCGCTGGCCCGCCGCCAACAGCTCGCCGCCCCCGGTCGCACCGAGGGCCTGCTGCCCGGCGCCCTGCGCCACGGCGGCCCGGAGCTGCCGCCCACCTGCACCGCCACCGAGGCCACCCTGCTGTTCGTCACGGTGCTGGCCGAGGCCTGGCGCTGGGGCCTGCCCCCGGCGGAGGTCGCCGAGCTGCTCCCGGCCGTCGAGCGGGCCCTGGCGGCCCTGCGAGAGGGTTTGGTCGACGGCTTCGTCACCGACCTGAGCCGCCCGGCCGAGGAACGCTCAGCCCACCCGGTCGCCGCCCGCGCCGAGGTCCAGGCACAGGCCCACCGCGCCGCCCTGCACGGGGCCGAGCTGCTGGAGGCCTTCGGGCGACCGGGCGCGGCGGAGTGGACGGGCTGGGCCGCCGCGCTGCGCGGGCGCTTCCGCGAGCGGTTCTGGGTCGACGACCTGTCCGGTGGTCGACCCGCGGCCGGGCTGGCGCCGGGAGGCCAACCGCTGCCCGCCGTCGCCTCCTCCCTGGTGCACCTGCTGGACACCGGGCTCGCCGTCGACGGCGGCCGGCACGAGAGCCTGCTGGACCGCGAGCAGACCCGGCTGCTCGCCCAGCGCCTGGTCGCGCCCGAGCTGGACAGCGGTTGGGGCCTGCGCACACTGAGCGCGAAGTCCCCCCGCTTCAATCCGCTGGGTCACCGCGGCGGAGCGGTGCGGGTCCACGAGACGGCCCTGGCGGTCGCCGGACTGGCCGAGGCCGGACACGAGAACGAGGCCGGCACCCTGATGGAGGGCCTGCTCGCGGCGAGTGCCCACTTCGAGGGGCGGCTGCCGGAGATGTACGCGGGGGAGCAGCGCACCTCCGGCTGCCCACCGGTGCCGCACCCCGCGGCCTGCCGCCCGGCGGCGGTCTCCGCGGCCGGCGCCGTGCACGCGGTGTTCGCCCTGGCCGGAGTCCGGCCCGATGTCCCGGGCGGTCGGGTGCTGGTCCGCCCGGCCAGCACCGCGCCACTCGGCGAGCTGGAACTGACCGGTCTGCGGGTGGCGGGCGAGCCCTTCTCCGTCCGGGTGAGCCGGATCGGCGTGGCGATGGTGGAGGAGGCGTCCACGGACCTGCAACTCGTCGCCCGCTGAGCCCGCCCGCCGCCCGTCCGTACCCCGGGGCCGGTGACACCGGGTCACCGGCCCCGCGCCTGCCCGGTCCCGGGCCCGGGCGGCCCCGCGCGCACCACACCGGGCCCGGAGAGGGCCGTCGGCACTGCACCGTCCACGTACGGGCCTGTGCTTATCGTCAGAGAGACGACTATGATCGTCATCATGTCGCGTTACGATCCGTCGGCCTTCCCCCCGTTCGCTGTCACGGTTGACCTGGTGGTGCTGACGGTGCGCGACCACTCGCTCTGCGCCCTGCTGGTCAGACGAGGCGAACCTCCGTTCCAGGGGTACTGGGCGCTGCCCGGCGGCTTCGTCCGCCCGGACGAGGGACTGGCCGAGGCCGCCTCCCGCGAGCTGGCCGAGGAGACCGGCCTGCGCGCCCACACCGCCCCCGGCCACGACGCGGTGGGCCCCGGCGCGGCCGGCGCCCACCTGGAGCAGCTCGCCACCTACGGCCACCCGCAGCGCGACCCCCGGATGCGCGTGGTCAGTGTCGCCTACCTGGTGCTGGCCCCCGACCTGCCGACGCCCCGGGCCGGCGGCGACGCCAGCAGTGCCCGCTGGGCCCCGGTCGGCGAACTCCTCGGCGAGAACCCGGCCGACGGCGTCCCGCTCGCCTTCGACCACGGCCTGATCCTCGCCGACGGTGTGGAACGCGCCCGCTCCAAGATCGAGTACTCCTCCCTCGCCACCGCCTTCTGCCCGACCGAGTTCACCGTCGGCGAGCTGCGTCGGGTCTACGAGGCGGTCTGGGGCGTGGTGCTGGACCCGCGGAACTTCCACCGCAAGGTCACCGGCACCCCCGGCTTCCTGCTTCCCTCGGGCGGTACGACGACCCGTCAGGGCGGTCGTCCGGCCCAGCTTTTCACCGCCGGCGGCGCGACCGACCTCAACCCGCCCATGCTGCGCCCGGAGTCCTGAGCCCCGTCGGAGCTCCGTAGCGGTGCCCGTACCCGCGCCCGCGCCCGTGTCCGTGCCGGACCCGTGGCGCCCGCGTCCGGGTGCGGTCCCGGGCAGCCGAATGGCCCGGCCTGGCTGCGTCCCCGGGGGCGGCGGCGCAGAGTGTCGGTGGACGCTCCGGCCGCCGGGCCGGAGGACTTCCGGCCCTGGGAGCCCCGCGATGGCCATCGAGGACTGTGCCGAGCAGCGAACCCGCATCGAGGCGCTGGCAGCCGACTACCGGAGCCTGGACGAGACCACCACCGCCACGGAGAAGGAGCTGGCCGCCCTGCAGGCCGCCCGGGCGGCACCCGAGGCGATCGCCGCCGTGGAGGAACGGCTGGCCGCGGAACGGGAGAGGCTGGGCGAGATCACGGTCGAGGGCCGGGCCGCCGTCGACGGGTTCCGCGCGGTGTGCGGCGGCGAGCGGCTCCCGCCGTCGCCTTGGCCTTCTCGGTGACGGCCGCACCCCTCCACCTCCACCGAACACGGCGCTCCGTCCGGCCGGAGCCGCCGGGACTGCCGAGACCCCCGAAGCCCGCGGGCACCATCAGTACATCGGCCCCACCGGCACCACCAGCCTCATCAGCCCCACCGGCACCACCGGCCCCACCGGTGCGACCGGTGCGTCAGAGCCCCGGAGCGGGCCGGTCGGCCGTGAATCGCAGGATCGGATTGTCCCCTGATCGGGTGAGGTGGGCAGCCGGCGGGCCCGCGCCGTTCCCGTAATGCCCGGAATAGCAGTCGCCGCCCCCTAATGTGCTGGCGCGGAGCCGAGCGGGTGCATGCCCGTCCGTCAGGGGTGCTCCGCGTGGAGCAGGTCGGCCGAGGGCATGGGAGCAGCCAGCGATGATCCAGATCACCGGACTGACCAAGGTCTATCGCAAGGGCGCTCCGCCCGCGGTGCTCGACCTGACCTTCGATGCCCGGCCCGGCACGGTGACCGCGCTGCTCGGCGCCGAGGGGGCGGGCAAGTCGACGGCACTGCGGTTGATGCTGGAACTCGAACGCGGCCAGGGCGTCACGCTCTTCGGCGGACGCCCGTACCGTCGGCTGCGCCACCCCGAGCGCGAGGTCGGGGTGCTGCTGACCGGCGCCGGGGGTGCATCCGTGGCCGGACATCCGGGCCGCAAGGCGCGCAGCCACCTGCGGATGCTCGCCGCGGCCGTCGGCGTCCCGGCCCGGCGGGCCGACGAACTGCTGGAGCAGACCCGGCTGGCCGCCGTCGCCGGGCAGCGGCTGCGCACCTTCTCGCCGGGCATGCACCGTCGCCTCGCCCTGGCCGCCGCCCTGCTCGCGGACCCCGGCGCACTGCTGCTGGACGGTCCCGCCGACGGGCTGTCGCCGCGCAACGTCGAGTGGTTCCACTCCTTCCTGCGCTCCTTCGGAGCCGCCGGCGGAACGGTCCTCGTGACCACCCGCACTCCGCAGGAGGCCTCCCAACTCGCCGACCGGGTGGTCACCCTGGACCGCGGGCGGTTGGTGGCCGACCAGCCGGTCGCCGAGTTCCGGCGGACCAGGCTCAGCCCCGAAGTCGCCGTCCGGGGGCCGCAGATGGCGCGGTTGGCGGACCTGCTGGTCAGCCAGGGCGCGGACGTCCGGCGGGACGGCAGCGTCGGTCTCGCGGTGGCTGGCATCGACCGCACCGAGATCGGCGAACTCGCCTACCGCCACGGGATCCTGCTGCACGAACTGGCCGACCGGGTGGTCGAGCAGCCGGCACCGCGAGTCGTCCTGCCGACCGGCTCGGGCCGCTCCGGCCGCCTCCGCCTCCACGCGGACGCCGAGTCGGGGCCGAGCCCGCAGTCGGCCGAGGAGCCCGCCGAGGTGCCGGCCGACGAGCCGATCCGGAGGTCGAGCCCGCCACCGGCCACCGATCGCACCCCCGAACCGATCACCGGCCCCGCCCCGGTCGAAGCCGCGAAGGCCCCGGTCGAGTTCACGGTGCCCCCGCCCCCGGCCGAACCCGCCACCACCGCCACCGCCTCCGCCGTCACCGCGCCCGCCACCACCGCCACCGCGACCGCCTCCGCCGTCACCGCGACCGCCTCCAGCCCCGAACCCGCCGTCTCCGCCCCCGGGGCCACCACCACCCCGAGGCGCGGCGCTCCCCGTCGCCGGGAGGACGGTTCCCTGCCCACCCGCGCCCTGCCCGCCGTGGCCGTCGCCGCCGCCCTTCCCGCCGCCGCACTGCCCGTCCTCAGCGCACCCGGTCGCCGCCCCGAGCCCGGCCGTCGCCCCGAGCCCGGCCGTCGCCCCGAGCCCGGTCGCCGCCCCGGACCCGCGGGCCGCCGCTCGGAGCCGACCGCGGGGACCGGGCCCGACGAGAGCGCCGAAGCCGTCCCCACCGTGTCCGTCGAGCGGCTCTTCCGGGACGAACCGGTCCCGGCGCCTCCGCTGACACCCGTCCGGGTCCGGCCGCTGGGCCGCAGGGGGAGCGCCGACGACCTGCGCACCGACGACACCGTCCGGCTCCGCCGTTCCGCCTCGGGTGCCACCGCCGTCCGGGCCGTGGCCGCCCAGGCCCCTGCCGCCCCGGCGCCGGCCGCCGCCCTCCCCGCAGCCCTGGCCATCCCTGCCACCCCCGACGACCACCGGAGCGAGTGAACCGTGCGTGTCCTGGCCTACGAGCTGCGCCGCCTGCGCGGCCTGCGATCCACCTGGCTGCTGCTCGCCGCCGTGCTGCTCGGCGACGCCGTCGTGGCCGCCGTGCTGGCGAGCCAGGCCCCGGACGGTCTGCTGTCCGCCCCGGCCGGGGTGCGGCTGCTGACCGCCGCCGTCCCGCTGAGCCCGCTGCCCTTCGCCGCGCTCGGCGCCGGGGTGCTGGGCGCGCTCTCTTACGGGCACGAGGTGCGCCACCCGGGGCTGCCGGCCTCGCAGGTGTCGTACCTGCGTCGGCTGCGGCTGCTGCTGGCCAAGCTGTTGGTGGTCGGGCCGGTGGCGGCGCTGCTGGCGTCGGCCACGCTGTTGCTCGACGCGGTGGTCGTGCACCTGGCGTTGCCGGACGGCGTCACCGTGGCGGCCTGGTCGGATCCGGCCGCGCTGTCGGACCGGGTGTCCGAGCTGGTGACCGGTGCCGGGATGTCGGGGCTGTCCGACCTGCCGGGGGTGTTCGCCCCGCTCGGGCTGTCGGCCGGCCACGGGGTGCCCGCCGCGCTGCTGGCCTTCGTCCTGCTCACCGTGGTGGCCGGCTGGACCGGGGTGCTGACCGCCTCGCTGACCCGCAGTGCCGCGGCCGGGGTGCTGCTGCTGTGCGCGCTGCCGCCGCTGCTGGAGTCCGGCGTCGCCCTGCTGCTGCGCCACACCGGCAGGCCGTGGCCGACCCGGGCGGCCGAGCTCCTGCCCTTCCAGTCCGGGATCGAGTGGGCCTACGGCTGGGTGTACGGCGGCGGTGCGCACGAAGCGGCGGCCGGGAGCGCGGCGTTCAGCGATCCGGCGCTGCTCGCGGCGGTCGCGGCCCCCGCGGCGCTCCTGCTGCTCGCCGCCTTGCTGGTCCAGGCCCGCCGCCGCGCGCTGTAGCCGTGCCCTGTGGCGGCGTCATGGGGCGGGCCCGGTAGGCGCGCCCCCCAGGGGCCCGCCCGTGCAGAGCTCGCGGCTCTCCGGGCGGGGCGTGTCCGGGACTTCCAAGATCGACCAGCAGTGACCGTATTGCACTTTTCGCCCTGATAAGAAGTCAATTATCCAGTCACCGTCGATCACCCTTTCGTGTGCTTTTCACGAGAATTCTCAAGCCACGCCCGCCTATCGCCGACAAAGGAGGCGTGAGTACCCTTGCGCACCCCACCATGACCCCCGCCCGTTCCACCGAAGGGCCCATCCACGGTCCCGGCGACCTGGACCGCTTCTCGTACGCCGACCGGCCGACCCCGCCGGCGCCCCGCTGGGAGGGCGCCGAGTCCGACATCGCCAGGGTCGGCCGCAAGACCACCAGCAGCCGAGGCCGCGGTCTGCACGGCCAGCTGGTCCAGCAGCTCGGCCAGATGATCGTCTCCGGCGACCTCGGCGCCGACCGTCCGCTGGTGCCGGAGGAGATCGGCCAGCGGTTCGAGGTCTCCCGCACCGTCGTCCGCGAGTCGCTGCGCGTGCTGGAAGCCAAGGGCCTGGTCAGCGCCCGGCCGAACGTCGGCACCCGGGTCCGCCCGGTCGGCGACTGGAACCTGCTGGACCCGGACATCATCGAGTGGCGCGCCTTCGGCCCGCAGCGGGACGAGCAGCGCCGGGAACTCTTCGAGCTCCGCTGGGCGATCGAGCCGCTGGCGGCCCGGCTCGCCGCCGGCCACGGCCGGGAGGACGTCCAGCAGCGGCTGGTCGAGCTGGTCGAGATCATGGGCCACGCCGCCTCCCAGGCCGACCTCTCGACGTACACCCGGGCCGATGCCGAGCTGCACGGTCTGATCCTCCAGATGGCCGGCAACCGGATGCTGGAGCACCTGTCCGGGATCGTCGCCTGCGCGCTGCAGGTCTCGGGCGGTCCGGCCATCTCCTGCGAGCGGCCCGCCGAGTCCTCGGTGGGCCTGCACGCCCGGCTGGTGGACGCGCTGGGCGCCGGCGACGGCACCGCGGGCGAGGCCGCGATGCGGGCCCTGCTCACCGTCCATCCCGAGATCGAGCCGTCCGTCCCCGCGCCCAGGGAGCACTGAACGGGCTGTTCTCACGAGCGGAGGCGCCGGATGGCGGCGGTCCGCTCCGCCATGGCCCTCCGGCCGCACCGCGCGGCGCAGCCGGAGGGCCTCCGCATGCCGTCGCCCGGCGGCAGGCCCGCGAAGGGGTTCGTGAGGGGGTTCGCCCTCGATGGGGCGGCCAGTGAAGGCACCGGCGGGAGTCGACCTCATCATTCGCTCTGCTCATGACAACGATTCGCCCTGGGAGTGCGCGATGATGGAAGCGGCCCCGGGTCGCGGGCGCCGGTGGTGTGACCCGCGACACGAAGGCCATGCGTAACACTTGACGAGTAGCAGCGATGTGTCCTGAGCGGAAGCAGCTCCGGAATACTCCAACATGTCAGAATGCTGTGTTGGTCCGCGGCGCTGCTGCCGTCCTGCAAACCCAGTCCTCAAGCCCGAGTCGGTCGGAATCGACACCGCGCGCCCGACGCGCGATCTCCTTCCCCGCCCGCTTGGGCGGCCGGTACGGGTTCGAGTCCACTCATCGTCCGAGAGGTTGTTCGTGTCGGCCAGCACATCCCGTTCACTTCCCCCCGAGATCGCCGAGTCCGCGGCTCTGCTGGCGCTCATCGAGCGGGGCAAGGCCCAGGGGCAGATCGCCGGTGACGACGTGCGCCAGGCGTTCGAGGCGGACCAGATCCCGGTCACCAAGTGGAAGAACGTCATGCGCAGCCTCAACCAGGTGCTGATTGAGGAGGGGGTGGACCTCATGGTCAGCGCGGCCGAACCGGCCGGCGCCAAGCGCAAGAGCGTTGCTGCCAAGAGCCCCACCAAGCGCACCGCCACCAAGGCTGTCACCACCCGGACCCCGGCCGCCTCGTCGGCCCCGACCAAGCCGCCCGTGCGGATCGCCCCCGGCGCTCCCGTCGCGGCTCCGGCCGTCGCCGCCGCCGCGGCCCCGGCCCCCACCGTCTCCGCCGAGATCACCGGCGTCGCCGGCACCGAGGTGAAGGCGGTTCCCGCCAAGAAGGCCGCTCCGGCCAAGAAGGCCGCCGCCAAGAAGACCGCGGCGCCTGCCAAGAAGACCGCCGCCAAGAAGACCGCCGCCGGCAAGAACGCCAAGGGCGACGAGGAGCTGCTCGGCGAGGAGGAGCTGCTCGAGGACGCCGCTCTGCCCGGTGAGAAGACCGAGGTCGAGGGCACCGGTCCGGAGGAGGAGTCGGAGGGCTTCGTCCTCTCCGACGACGACGAGGACGACGCGCCGGCCCAGCAGGTCGCCGTCGCCGGCGCCACCGCCGACCCGGTCAAGGACTACCTGAAGCAGATCGGCAAGGTCCCGCTGCTCAACGCCGAGCAGGAGGTCGAGCTCGCCAAGCGCATCGAGGCCGGCCTGTTCGCCGAGGACAAGCTCTCGGCCGCCGACAAGCTCGCCCCGAAGCTCAAGCGCGAGCTGGAGATCATCGCCGAGGACGGCCGCCGGGCCAAGAACCACCTGCTGGAGGCCAACCTCCGCCTGGTGGTCTCGCTGGCCAAGCGCTACACCGGTCGCGGCATGCTCTTCCTGGACCTCATCCAGGAGGGCAACCTCGGTCTGATCCGTGCGGTCGAGAAGTTCGACTACACCAAGGGCTACAAGTTCTCGACCTACGCCACCTGGTGGATCCGCCAGGCGATCACCCGCGCCATGGCCGACCAGGCCCGCACCATCCGCATCCCGGTGCACATGGTCGAGGTCATCAACAAGCTGGCCCGCGTCCAGCGCCAGATGCTCCAGGACCTGGGCCGCGAGCCCACCCCGGAGGAGCTGGCCAAGGAACTCGACATGACCCCCGAGAAGGTCATCGAGGTCCAGAAGTACGGCCGCGAGCCGATCTCGCTGCACACCCCGCTGGGCGAGGACGGCGACAGCGAGTTCGGTGACCTGATCGAGGACTCCGAGGCGGTCGTCCCGGCCGACGCGGTCTCCTTCACCCTGCTCCAGGAGCAGCTGCACTCGGTGCTGGACACCCTGTCCGAGCGCGAGGCGGGCGTGGTCTCGATGCGCTTCGGCCTGACCGACGGCCAGCCGAAGACGCTGGACGAGATCGGCAAGGTGTACGGGGTCACCCGTGAGCGCATCCGCCAGATCGAGTCGAAGACCATGTCGAAGCTGCGCCACCCGTCGCGTTCCCAGGTGCTGCGCGACTACCTGGACTGATCGACCGGCTGTACCGATCGACGCACGTCGTTCCACGCGAAGGCCCGGAGCCGCACGGCTCCGGGCCTTCGTGGCTGTCCGGGCCCGGGCGGCGGCCCGCCCGCGACCTGGGACCGGCCCGCCCGCGGCCCGGTCCCGTCAGCGTCCGGGTGGCGGATGTCCCTCGTCCGGGTGGCGGCGCGGCGGGAAGGGGTCGCACCGTGTAGTCGTTCACCTACGCTGTGCCGGTTGCCTGCTTCCGAGCCTCCTGGAGTCACGGTGCCGACCGAGCCGGACCGCACAGACCTGCCGACGCCCACCCAGTTCCCGGTCGGCCCCGCCGGCCCCGCAGACCCCGCCGGTCCGGCCTGCTCGGCGGATCCGGCCGCCGGTCGGTCCGGCCGCCGGGGCAGGGCCGCCGTGCTGGCGCTGCTCGCCGCCGTGCCGGTCCCGCTGGTCGCCCTCGGTACCGCGGCGCCGGCCGAGGCGCAGCGCCGGGTGGTCGGCGGCGCGGCGGCCAGCACCAAGGACCACCCGTGGATCGTGGCGCTGTCCAGTCGCCAGCAGTTCGGCAGCGGCCGTTCCGGCCAGTTCTGCGGGGGCGCGCTGGTCACCCCGACCAAGGTGGTGACGGCCGCGCACTGCTTCTACGACGAGGCCAAGGGCCGGGTGGACCGACCGGGCCTCAAGGTGGTCGTCGGCCGGGACGACATGCGCGGCACGGCCGGCCGCGAGGTCGGGGTGCGGTCGGTCTGGATCCACCCCGACTACTCCTTCACCGCCAACATGAACGACGTCGCGGTGATCACCCTCGCCGAGTCCCAGGGTGCCCGGCCGGTGGTCGAGCTGGTCGGGCAGGGCGAGACGGCGCCGTACGCGGCCGGGACGACGACGCAGGTGTACGGCTGGGGCGACACCACCGGGCGGGGCGACTACTCGCCCGTGCTGCGCGGGGTCTCCGTGCCGATCGTGCCGGACCGGACCTGCGCGCAGGCCTATCCCGGCGGGCAGGACGGGAAGTTCGACGCCCGGGGCATGGTCTGCGCGGGCGAGGAGCGGGGCGGCAAGGACGCCTGCCAGGGCGACAGCGGCGGCCCGATGGTCGTCGACGGCCGGCTGGTGGGCCTGGTGTCCTGGGGCACGGGCTGCGCCGAGGCGGCCCACCCGGGCGTCTACACCAGGGTCTCGTCGGTCGCGGACGCGGTGCGCTCGGAGCTGTGAACGCCTCCGCGCGCGGTGCGGGCCCCGGGCCGCGGTGCGTTCGGCGCCGCGGCGACCGCGGCGGGTGAGCGCCCGGTCACGTACTGGGGCCGGGTCCTGACGCAGCGTCGGCCGGGACGGCCGTGGCGGACGGGTCTTCGCCGGGCCCGGGAGAGCATGCCGGGGTACGTGCCGGGGTACAGCAGAGCCGGGCGATCGGCCCCCGAGGGGGTCGTTCGCCCGGCCCACCGGTCGCGCGCGGTGCGCGACCGGACACAGCTCGACGCCGTCTGCTGGTCTTGGTGCCCGGGATCAGCGCTCGTCGTCGGAGGCCGTCGCGGTGGTCGTGGTGAGACGGCCGCTCTCGTCCTGTATCTCCACGGCGATCTTCTTGAGCTCGGGCTCGAACTTCCGGCCGTGGTGGGCACAGAAGAGCAGCTCTCCGCCGCTGGCGAGTACGACGCGCAGGTAGGCCTGGGCGCCGCAGCGGTCGCAGCGGTCAGCCGCGGTGAGCGGGCTCGCAGGGGTCAGAACAGTAGTCACGTCGCCTCTTCTCTAGCTCGACGAGCTGTCGTACCAGGGTCAACATCCAACCAGGCCGAAAACGTTCCCGCTCGTGGCTTTTCTTCTCTGAGGATTCTGCTGTGTTGATGAGGACGTGCCCCGGGCGCCGGTGGTTCATGCCTGCCGGAAACCGGGATCCGCCCGTCGCTCGAACGCCCGATCGGGATCGGGTGCGAGGTCCGCGTAGCATAATCCTCTGCCGGGTTGGAGCATAAGCCCCGTCCCGGGCCCCGGTAGCCTGCATAACGGCAGTTCCGGAGCCTGCGCCCGGCCCCACGATCCGCCAGGACCGGTGGTACCGGGAGGAGATGGCGCCCCCGGGGCTCGTACCCGGGTGCGGTGCTTGTTCGCGCAGCGCGTACAAGCTGCGCGGGACCGGCCCGTCGTGCTGCGCACCCACCGCAGGGGTTCGGGCACGCAGGGCGACGAATGTCGGTGCGGCGTGCTGCACTGGCGTTTGGTCCGGATGCGTCCGGATGTGACCGATGAGACAGATCTTCACCGAGGAGTGTGCCGCGTGAGTGCCGAAACGACCGTGCCGTCCGCGCTGCTGGCCGGCGACGACGGTTCCAACTACACCGCGCGGCACCTGCTCGTCCTGGAGGGCCTGGAGGCGGTCCGCAAGCGCCCCGGCATGTACATCGGCTCGACCGACAGCCGCGGTCTGATGCACTGCCTCTGGGAGATCATCGACAACTCCGTCGACGAGGCGCTCGGCGGCTACTGCGACCGCATCGACGTGGTGCTGCACCCCGACTCCTCCGTCGAGGTCAGGGACAACGGGCGCGGCATCCCGGTCGACGTCGAGCCCAAGACCGGGCTGTCCGGCGTCGAGGTCGTGATGACCAAGCTGCACGCCGGCGGCAAGTTCGGCGGCGGCTCGTACGCGGCCTCCGGCGGTCTGCACGGCGTCGGCGCCTCGGTCGTCAACGCGCTCTCCGCCCGCCTCGACGTCGAGGTCGACCGCAGTGGGCACACCCACGCGATCAGCTTCCGCCGCGGCACCCCCGGCATCTTCACCGAGACCAGCCCGGACGCGCCCTTCGAGCCCGGCAACGGCCTGACCAGGACGCGCAAGGTGCCGAAGGCCCGCACCGGCACCCGGATCCGCTACTGGGCCGACCGGCAGATCTTCCTCAAGGACGCCAGGCTCTCCCTGGAGACGCTGCACAGCCGCGCCCGGCAGACCGCCTTCCTGGTCCCCGGCCTGACCATCGTGGTGCGTGACGAGCGGCTCACCGAGAGCGAGAAGATCGAGGAGTCGGTCTTCCGCTACGACGGGGGCATCGCCGAGTTCTGCGAGTTCCTGGCCCCGGACAAGCCGGTCTGCGACGTGCTGCGGCTGCGCGGCGAGGGCACCTTCAAGGAGACCGTGCCGGTCCTGGACGACCTCGGCCACATGACCCCCACCGAGGTGACGCGCCACCTCGGGGTGGACATCGCGCTGCGCTGGGGCGCCGGCTACGACACCACCCTGCGCTCCTTCGTCAACATCATCGCCACCCCCAAGGGCGGCACCCACGTCACCGGCTTCGAGCGCTCGCTGGCCAAGACCGTCAACGAGGCGCTGCGGGCGGGCAAGCTGCTGCGCGTCGCCGAGGACGACATCACCAAGGACGACGCCACCGAGGGCCTCACCGCGGTGGTCACCGTCCGGCTCGCCGAGCCGCAGTTCGAGGGCCAGACCAAGGAGGTGCTCGGCACCTCGGCGGCCAACCGGATCGTCGCGGCCGTCGTCGCCAAGGAGCTCAAGGCCTTCCTCACCTCGACCAAGAAGGACCAGAAGCTCCAGGCCCGGGCCGTGCTGGACAAGGTCGTCGCGGCCGCCCGCACCCGGGTCGCCGCCCGCCAGCACAAGGAGGCCCAGCGCCGCAAGACCGCGCTGGAGACCAGCTCGCTGCCCGCCAAGCTGGCCGACTGCCGCAGCGACGACGTCGACCGCAGCGAACTCTTCATCGTCGAGGGCGACTCCGCGCTCGGCACCGCCAAACTCGCCCGCAACTCCGAGTTCCAGGCGCTGCTGCCGATCCGCGGCAAGATCCTCAACGTGCAGAAGGCCTCGGTGAGCGACATGCTCAAGAACGCCGAGTGCGCCGCGATCATCCAGGTGATAGGGGCCGGCTCCGGCCGCACCTTCGACATCGACCAGGCCCGCTACGGCCGCGTCATCTTCATGGCCGACGCCGATGTCGACGGCTCGCACATCCGCACCCTGCTGCTCACCCTCTTCCACCGCTACATGCGCCCGATGGTCGAGCAGGGCCGGGTCTTCGCCGCCGTGCCCCCGCTGCACCGGATCGAGCTCACCAACCCCAAGCGCGGCCAGGAGAAGTACCACTACACCTACTCCGACGCCGAACTGCGCTCCACGCTCCTGGAGTTCCAGCGCAAGAACATGCGCTGGAAGGACCCGGTGCAGCGCTACAAGGGTCTGGGCGAGATGGACGCCGACCAGCTGGCCGAGACCACCATGGACCCGCGCCACCGCACGCTGCGCCGGATCAACCTGGGCGACCTGGAGCAGGCCGAGAAGATCTTCGACCTGCTGATGGGCAACGACGTCGCCCCGCGCAAGGAGTTCATCGTGGACTCGGCGGCCACCCTGGACCGCTCCCGCATCGACGCCTGACGCGGGCGCCCCGTACAGGCCGGGGCGCCCGGCCCGCGCGGGCCCTCCACCCACGGGTGGAGGGCCCGCGCGTTCGCGTTCCACCCGGGGTCCACCCCGGCTCCGATCAGCGGGAACCGGCGGATCCGTAGCGTCGGAGAGGTCGGCAACACCCCTCTCCTCGGAACGGAGCCCTCCGATGACCACCTTCGTCAACCTGCTCGTCGTCGCCGCGGCGCTGGTCCTGGTCGCCCGGCGCCAGATGCGGGCGCAGCGCCTGGACTCCGAGCGCCGCTTCTGGCTGCTGCCGCTGATCCTGGGCGTGCTCGCGCTGCGGGACCCGCAGATCATCGACCACCAGCACACCGCGCTGTCGGTGGCCCTGCTGGCCGCCGGGCTGGTCGCGGTGCTCGGGATGGGTTCGGTCTGGGGCTGGACGGTGCGCCTCTGGCGGGCCGCCGACGGCTCGGTCATGACCAAGGGCACCAAGGCCACGGTGGCCGCCTGGATCGGGATGATCGCCATCCGGATCGGCCTGTTCGGGATCGGCGCGGCACTGCACGTCCACCAGTCCGGCAGCTCCCTGATGCTCGGCATGGCGGTCCTGCTGCTGGTCCGCTCGCTCGTGGTGAACTGGAGGGCCCGGGCGCTGGAGCCCTCGGGGCCCACGGCCGTCCTGCACTGAACCGCCGCCGCACCGTCCTGATCGACCGCCGTGAGCACCGAGGAGGCACCCGTGGCCGGGTGGTACTGGACCCGCTGGCCGTCCCGCGAGGGGATGGAGCGCGAGGCCGAGAGCCGGCCGAGACGGGCCCTCACGGTGCTCGGCCGGATCGTCCTGGTGGCCACCGTCACCTGGGGGACCCTGGCCGACGGCCGGTTCGCCGGCTGGGCGGAGGCGGCCGCAGTGGCCGGACTGGTCGCCGCCTTCGGGTTCTGCGCGGCCTGGCTGCACGCCACCCGGGCGCAGCGCCCGCTGCCCGCGTACCTGCTGACCGGCGCGGTGCTCGGCGCCGCCTGGCTGGCCAACGCCGGGCGGGCGACCCTGCTCGCCGACGTGCTCTGGTACGGCCTGGCGGTGATGGCCCTGGTCCGGATGCCGCCCGCGCCCGCGCTGATCACGGCGGCGGTCTCACTGGCCTCGTACACGGCGGTGACCACGTCGAGCTGGCTCAGCGTCGCGGCCACCGTCGGCGGGATCTCCCTCCTCGGCTACCTGCTGCGGCTGGACATCGAGGCGCGCGGCACCTCCCGCCGGCTGCTCGCCCAGGAGCGGGCCGCCCGGGCCGCCGAGGCGGAGAGCGCGGCGCTCGCCGAACGGGCCAGGATCGCCCGGGAGATCCACGACGTGCTCGCCCACAGCCTCTCCGCGCAGCTCGTCCACCTGGAGGCGGCCCGGCTGATGCTGGACGCCGGGACGGACCGCGGGCAGATCCGCGAACGGGTCGTCGCCGCCCGGCGGATGGCGCAGGACGGGCTGGCCGAGACCCGGCAGGCGCTGTCCGCGCTGCGCGGGGAGCTCACCCCGGTCGGGGACTTCCTGGTCGAGCTGACCGGGCGGGAGCGGGCCGCGCTCACCGTCACCGGGACGCCCCGGCCGCTCGCCGCCGAGGCCGCCCTCGCGGTGCGGCGCACCGCGCAGGAGGCGGTGACCAACGTCCGCAAGCACGCGCCCGGCGCCCGCTGCGCCGTCGAACTGCGCTACCTGGACGGGGCGGTGGAGCTGGAGGTGCGCAACACCCGCCCGCCGCGCGGCCCGTCCGCGGGCGGGTCGTCACCGGAGGAGTTGGCCGCCAGCGGCAGCGGGTACGGTCTGCTGGGAATGCGCGAACGCGCGGAACTGCTCGGCGGCACGCTGGTGGCGGGCCCGGAGGACGGAGGGTGGCGCGTGCTGCTGCGGGTGCCGGAATGACGGGTTCCGGAGTGACGGGCGCCGGAACGGCGGGTGCCGGAACGGCGGGCCCGGGGGTGACCAGGGTGCTGGTCGCGGACGACCAGACGGTGGTGCGCGAGGGGATCGTGATGCTGTTGGGGCTGCTGCCCGGCATCGAGGTGGTCGGTGCCGCGGGGGACGGGGAGGAGGCCGTCGACCTGGTGGAGCGTCATCACCCGGACGTGGTGCTGATGGATCTGCGGATGCCGCGCTGTGACGGCGTCGAGGCGACGAGGCGGATCCGCGCGGCGCACCCGGAGACCGAGGTCGTGGTGCTCACCACCTTCGCGGACGACGATTCGCTGTTCCCGGCGCTCCAGGCCGGGGCGCGCGGCTACCTCACCAAGGACGCGGGCGCCGAGGAGATCGCCAGGGCCATCGCGGACGTCCGGTCGGGCGCCGCGGGGCTCTCCCCGCAGGTCCAACTTCGGTTGCTGAAAAGGCTTTCGGAGCAGCCGGGAGGCTCCGGTCCGGCGGCCGGCCGGCCCGTCGCCCCGCCGGGGGAGCTGCCGGACGGGCTGACCGTGCGGGAGGCCGAGGTGCTGGCGCTGATCGCCGAGGGGCTGTCCAACGCCGAGATCGCGCAACGGCTGTTCGTCAGCCAGGCCACAGTGAAGACCCACATCAACAATCTGTTCGCCAAGACCGCGGTGCGGGACCGGGCCCAGGCGGTCGCCTACGCCTTCCGACACGGAATCACCAGGACGCAGCAGTAGTCCGATGAGTGTCTGTCGGATGATCGATCACCTCATCGAGTGAACGTATCTGCGATGGTCAGGGGGGCTGTCCTAGGGCCGCCATCATGGTTCGGGTCAGAACATCCGGCCGTCCAGGAGCAGCAGTGCCACAGCAGCAGACGAGCAGTCCCGGACCGGGACAGCAATTCGACTGGTGGGCCGCTGCGGCCGCCGGTACCCCCGTTGAGTCCGCCGAGCCATCGGCTGCGCACCGCCGGTCGGCGGTACCGGCGCAGTCGGGCCCCGACCGCACGGACCACGTCCGTACGGCCCAGTCGACAGAGCCCGTCGCCGGGTCAGTGGCCGTCGGCGCACCGGTCCACGGGGCCGCCGTCGAGCCGTTCGCCCAGAGCACCCCCGCCGACGCCGCGGCCCCGGCCGCACCGCCCGCGCCACTCGACGAGGAACCGGTCGCCGACCGCACCGAGGTCTACCGGGCGGTCCAGGTCAGCGAGACGTTCCGGCAGATCCGCCGCAGCTACCGGACCTTCGTCTTCCCGATCACCGGCGCCTTCCTCGCCTGGTACCTGCTGTACGTCGCCGCCCAGGCCGGAGCCCCCGACCTGATGCGCAGGACGGTGGCCGGCCCGCTCAACGTGGCCTGGCTGCTCGGGCTGCTGCAGTTCGCCTCGACCTTCCTGCTCACCTGGCTCTACGCCCGCAACTCCAGGACCAAGCGCGACCGCGCCGCCCTGGGTCTGCGCTGGGACACCCAGGACCAACTGCGATGACGACCCTGATGCTCACCGTGCCCACCGACGCGGCCCGGGCCGCCGTGCGGACCGTGGTGTCGACCGCCACCCCGCCGCCGGTCGCCCCCACCGGCGACCACCACTCGCTCGCCATCGCGCTGTTCGCCGTCGTCGTCCTGGTCACCCTCGGGGTCACCCTCTGGGTCGGCCGCCAGGGCAACGCCGCCGAGGACTTCTTCGCCGGCGGCCGCGACTTCACCCCGCTGCAGAACGGCTTCGCGCTCTCCGGGGACTACCTCTCCGCAGCCTCCTTCCTGGGCGTCGCCGGGCTGATCGCGCTCTACGGGTACGACGGCGTGCTCTACAGCATCGGCTTCCTGGTCGCCTGGCTGGTCGTGCTGATGCTGGTCGCCGAACTCGTCCGCAACGCCGGGCGGTACACCCTCGCCGACGTGCTCGCGCTGCGGCTGCGCCGCCGCAAGGTGCGCGCCGCGGCCGGCGGCGCCAGCGTCGTGGTCACCCTGCTCTACCTGGTGGCCCAGATGGTCGGCGCCGGATCGCTGGTCGCCCTGCTGCTCGGCACCGGCAGCCCGCACGCCCGCACCTGGACGATCATCGCGGTCGGCGCCCTGATGATCGTCTACGTCACCATCGGCGGGATGCGGGCCACCACCTGGATCCAGATCATCAAGGCGTTCCTGCTGACCGGCGGTTCGGTCCTGCTGACGGTGCTGCTGGTGGTCCGCTTCCACGGGGACCTCGCCGAGCTGATGCGCCAGGCCGCCGACCACAGCGGCGCCGGGCACCGCTACCTGGAGCCCGGGCTCAAGTACGGCGGCAGCCTCACCAGCCGACTGGACTTCGTCAGCCTCGGCCTGGCCCTGGTGCTCGGCACCGCGGGCCTGCCGCACATCCTGTCCCGCTTCTACACCGTGCCCACCGCGCGGGCCGCCCGCCGCTCCACGATGTGGGCGATCGGCCTGGTCGGCAGCTTCTACCTGATGGCCATCGTGCTCGGCCTCGGCGCCACCGCGCTGATCGGCTCGGCCGAGGTGCACCGTGCCAACTCGGCCGGGAACACCGCGGTTCCGCTGCTCGCCCTGGTGCTCGGCGGCGGAAACGGCAGCACCGGCGGGGTGGTGCTGTTCGCCCTGATCTCGGCGATCGCCTTCGCCACCATCCTCGCCGTGGTCGCCGGACTGACGCTGGCCTCCTCGGCGGCCTTCGCCCACGACGTCTGGGCCGGCGCCTGGCGTGCCCGGCCCGGGCGCGAGTCGGCGAAGGACGCCCGGGGGCGTCGCCGCCGGGGCGAGGGCGTCCCGGCCTCCCGCGCGGCCGAGGAGCCGGTGTCCGAGGTCAGCGAGCAGCAGGAGGTGGTGGTCGCCCGGATCGCCGCCGCCGGGATCGGTGCGACGGCGATCGTGATCAGCCTCTTCGCCCAGCAGCTGAACGTCGCCTTCCTGGTCGGCCTGGCCTTCGCCGTCGCCGCCTCCTCCAACCTGCCGGTGCTGCTGTACAGCCTGTTCTGGTCGCGGTTCACCGCCCGCGGCGCGGTCTGGGCGGTGTACGGCGGGCTGATCCCGGCGATCGTGCTGGTGTTCTTCTCGCCGGTGGTGTCCGGTTCCGCCGAGGCGCTCTTCCCCGGCCTCGACTTCCACTGGTTCCCGCTGGAGAACCCGGGCATCGTCTCCATCCCGCTCGGCTTCCTGGCGGGCTGGATCGGGACGGTCACGTCGTCCGAGCCCGCCGACCCGGACCGATTCGCCGAGCTGGAGGTACGTGCCCTGACCGGTGCGGGCGCGGCCTGAGCCGTCGCGCCCGGGGAACCCCGGCGGGCCTGGGGCCGCCGGGGTTCCCCCTGTCCGGGGCCGGGCCGAAGCCGGGGACTCGGGCCCGACGGTCCCCGGGCGGCCGCTCAGGCGTTCAGGCGTTCAGGCGTCCTGGCGTCCTGGCGTTCAGGCCCGGGCCGCCAGCCCGTAGCGGTGCTCCGGGCGGCCGGTGTCGCCGTACCGCAGGGTCAGCCGCAGCCGGCTGTCCCGCTCCAGCTGCTTGAGGTAGCGCTGGGCGGTGGAGCGGCTCAGCCCGGTGGCGTCGGCGACCTCCTGGGCGGACAGCGGTCGGCCGGCCCGGCGCAGCACCCCCATCACCAGGTCGGTGGTGGGCGCCGAGTGGCCCTTGGGGAGCGCCCCGGCCGGGGCGGTGGCGCTGCGCAGGGTCGCGAACAGCCGGTCCACCTCCTCCTGGCCGGCCTCCCTGGCCGGGGCGGCGAGCGCGTGCCGCAGCTGCGCGTACGCGACCAGCTTGTCCCGCAGCCCGGCGAAGGTGAACGGCTTGACCAGGTACTGGAGCGCGCCGTGCTGCATCGCGGCATGCACCGTCGACACGTCCCGGGCGGCGGTCACCATCATCACGTCGCAGGCCACCTGGCGGTCCCGCAGCCGGCGCACCAGGGCCAGGCCGGTCTCGTCCGGCAGGTGGTGGTCGAGCAGCAGCAGGTCCACCGGTCGGCGCTCCAGGGCGGCCAGCGCCTCCCCGGCCGAGTGCGCGGTGCCGGTCACCCGGAACCCCGGGACCTTGGCCACGTACGCGGCGTGCACGTCCGCGACCCGGAAGTCGTCGTCCACCACGAGTACGTCGATCATCACGCCTCCGCGAGCTGAGTGGTGAGCAGGGCCTCGGGCAGTTCGACGGTGAACCGGGCGCCGCCGAGCGGCCCGGCGTCGAGCACGATCCGGCCACCGGTCCGCTCGACCAGCCGCCGCACCATCGCCAGCCCCAGCCCGCGCGGACGGTGCGCGGGTGCGTCCTTGCTGGTCCACCCCTCTTCGAAGACCTGCTCGCGCAGCTCCTCCGGCACGCCCGGGCCGCTGTCCGCGACCTGCAGCAGCAGGGTCGCACCGGCCGCCGCCAGGCTCACCTCCACCCGGCCCCCGCCGCCGGCCGCCAGTGCGTCCACCGCGTTGTCGATCAGGTTGCCGAGCACCGTCACCAGGGCCCGGGTGTCCACCACCGCGTCCGGCAGGTGGGCCGCCGGGGCCAGCGCCAGCCGCACCCCGCGCTCGCCGGCCACCGCGCTCTTGCCCGCCAGCAGCGCCGCCACGTGCGGGTCCTGGACCTGCTCGGCGATCCGCGCGGCGACCACGGCGTGCGAGCCGGACTGCTCCGAGATGAACGCCACCGCCTGCTCGTGACGGCCCAGCTCCAGCAGGCCCAGCAGGGTGTGCATCCGGTTGGCGTGCTCGTGGTCCTGGGCCCGCAGCGCCTCGGTCAGGCTGCGGGTGGTGTCCAGCTCGCGGACCAGCGACTCCAGTTCGGTGCGGTCCCGAAGGGTCACCACCGCTCCGCCCTCGGGCGTGGCCGTCCGGTTCACCACCAGCACCCGGTCGTCCCGGACGGCCGGCAGGTCGGAGCCGGCGATCCGCCCGGCGAGCACGTCCGCCAGCCGGCCCGGGGGCAGCACCGCGCCGATCGGGCGGCCGGTGCAGTCCTCGGGCAGGCCGAGCAGCCGCAGCGCCTCGTCGTTCGCCAGCCGGATCCGGCCGTGTTCGTCCAGCGCCACCATTCCCTCGCGGATGCCGTGCAGCATCGCCTCCCGCTCCACCAACAGCGCCGAGATGTCGGCCAGCGCGATGTTGTGGGTGCGGCGTTTGAGCCGGCGGGCCAGGAGGAGGGTGGCGAGCGTCCCGGCGGCCAGGCCGGCGCCCGCGCACAGCAGGATGCCGGTGAGCATCTTCAGGAGCCGGCGGCGGATCGAGTCGTCGCTGATGCCGACCGAGACCTCGCCGACGATCCGGCCGTCCGCCGTCCGCAGCGGCACCTTGCCGCGGGCGGTGCGGCCCAGGGTGCCCTGCTGGATGGCGGTGACGCTGCGGCCGTTGAGGGCGGGCTCCGGGTCGGTGCTGACCCGCTGGCCGATCCGGCCCGGGTCGGTGTGCGAGAGCCGGATGCCGTCCAGGTCGGTGACCACCACGAAGCTGGCGCCGGTGGCCAGCCGGATCTGCTCGGCGTTGCGCTGGGCGGCCACCACGTCCCGGCCGGCGGCGGCCCGGGCGATGCTCTCGTCGGTGGCGGTGGCCTGGGCGATCGACAGCGCCCGCTGCATCGCGTCGTGGTCCAGCTCGCTGCTGACCGGGGCGAGGAACAGCCCGGCCGTCACGGCGGTGACACCGACGGTGACGACGGTCTGGCTCAGCAACAGCTGGGCGAAGACCCGGCGGGGCCGGCGGGAGCGCTTCATCCGGGCCTCCTCTCGGCGGCTGCGGGGTGGTTCGGCGGGGCGGGAAAGGCGGGGGCGGGAATAGTCGGGGGCGGGAAGGGAGGAAGGGCGGGAAAGGCGGGGGGACGGGAAACTCTATGTTTCCGCCGGGTTTCCGTCAGCCGCGTCCCCGCAGTTGTAGCGGAAGCAAAACGAGCAGAACACCCCTCTATGCGGAGAAGTCGCACTACGCGGAGAAGGCTCCCGCCGGGGCCGGGCCCGCTCCTACCTTTCCGGGGCAGGCACAGACCCGGGAGGATCGGTATGAGTACTACCCCGGCGATCGAGCTGACCGGCGCGACGAAACGGTTCCGCACCCCTTCGGGGGCGCTGCACACCGCCGTCCGCGACCTCGATCTGACCGTCGCCCAAGGCGAGTTCGTCGCCGTCGTCGGACCCACCGGCTGCGGCAAGTCCACCACGCTGACGCTGGTCAGCGGCCTGGAGGAGCCCACCGAGGGCGAGGTCCTGGTGTACGGCGAGCCCGTGCGCGGGATCGACCCCAAGGTCGGGTTCGTCTTCCAGCAGGACGCCGTCTTCCCGTGGCGCACCGTGCTGTCCAACGTGATGGCCGGTCCGCGTTTCCGGGGCGTTCCCGCGGCGGAGGCCAGGGAGCGGGCCCGGGACTGGCTCGGCCGGGTCGGCCTGGCCGCCTTCGAGGACCGCTACCCGCACCAGCTGTCCGGCGGCATGCGCAAGCGCGTCGCGCTCGCCCAGACCTTCGTCAACGACCCGGCGATCCTGCTGATGGACGAGCCGTTCTCGGCGCTGGACGTGCAGACCCGGGCCCTGATGTCGGACCAGCTGCTGGAGCTGTGGGCCGGCACCGGCTCCTCCGTCGTCTTCGTCACCCACGACCTGGACGAGGCCATCGCGCTCGCCGACCGGGTCGTCGTCATGACGGCCGGCCCGGCCACCGTCAAGGAGGTCTTCACCGTGGACCTGCCGCGCCCGCGCACCGTGGAGGCCGTCCGGCTGGAACCGAGGTTCGTCGAGCTGTACCGCGAGATCTGGGCCTCGCTCGGCGAAGAGGTGCGCATCACCCGGGAGAGAGGAGCGGGTCGTGCCGCTTGAGACCACGTCCGAGTCCGAGTCCGAGTCCGGAGCCGGTTCCGTGCCCGGCGCCGCGCCGGCGTCAGCACGGGACGGCGCCGGGAAGCCGGGGGCCGTCCCGACGAGGACCGAGGCCCGCGAACGGGCCGCCCGCAACCGGAGGCTGGGCGTCCACGGCGCCCGGGTCGCGGTGCTGGTCGCCTTCCTCGGGCTCTGGGAGGTCTGTGCCCGTACGGATGTCATCGACCCGTTCAACTTCTCCCAGCCGTCGAGGATCTGGGACCAGATCTGGCAGTGGATCACCCACGGCACCGCGCAGGGCTCGCTCGGCGAGCAGATCGGCTACACCCTCTACGAGGCCCTCACCGGCTGGGTGATCGGCGTCGTCGGCGGTGTGCTGCTGGGCATCGCGCTCGGCCGGATCCGCTTCCTGGCCGACGTGTTCGGGCCGTACATCAAGGTGCTCAACGCCATTCCGCGGATCGTGCTCGCGCCGATCTTCCTGATCTGGTTCGGCCTGGGCCCGGCCTCCAAGGTCGCCTCCGCGGTGGTGCTGGTGTTCTTCCCGGTGTTCTTCAACGCCTTCCAGGGCGCCCGCGAGGTGGACCGCAACCTCGTCGCCAACGCCCGCATCCTGGGCGCCGACAACCGCAAGGTCACCCTCCAGGTGGTCATCCCCGCCGCCACCACCTGGATCTTCACCAGCCTGCACGTCAGCTTCGGCTTCGCGTTGATCGGCGCCATCGTCGGCGAGTACATCGGCGCCACCAAGGGCCTCGGCCTGCTCGTCGCGGCAGCCCAGGGCACGTTCAACGCGGCCGGCGTGTACGCGGCCATGACCATCCTCGCCGTCGTCGCGCTGCTCACCGAGGGGCTGCTGACCTTCGCCGAGAAGAAGCTGTTCCGCTGGAAGCCCGCCGACGCGGGCGACGGCCGCTGAACTCCCCCCGCCAGTACCGAGAAGAGAGGCCCCCACCCATGCGCAGAACAGCCGCGGCCGCCCTCGCCGCCGTCCTGCTCCTCCCGCTCTCCGCTTGTGCCAACGACGCCGCCACCGCCGGCCACGGCGCGGTGGCCGCCCCCGCCGGGCAGCAGGTCGACGGGCCCAAGGTCAAGATCATGGTCGGCGGTCTGGACAAGGTCATCTACCTGCCCGCGATGCTCACCCAGCGGCTCGGCTACTTCGCCGAGTCCGGCGTCAACGTCGAGCTGATGACCGAGCCGGCCGGCGTCAACGCCACCACCGCGCTGCTCGCCGGCGACGTCCAGGGCGCCGTCGGCTTCTACGACCACACCATCGACCTCCAGGCCAAGGGCAAGAAGGTCGAATCCGTGGTGCAGTTCGCCCAGGCGCCCGGCGAGGTCGAGGTGGTCTCCACCAAGCAGGCCGACGCGATCGCGTCCGGCGCCGACTTCAAGGGGAAGAAGCTCGGCGTCACCAGCATCGGCTCCTCGACCGACTTCCTCACCAAGTACCTCGCCGTCAAGAACGGCACCGCCGTCAGCGAGTTCAGCCCGGTCGCGGTCGGCGCCGGTCAGACCTTCATCGCCGCGCTCCAGCAGGGCAGCATCGACGCCGGGATGACCACCGACCCGACCGTCGCCGCCGTCCTGGACAAGGGCCTCGGCAAGGTCCTCTACGACATGCGCACCCCCGAGGGCTCGCGCGCGGCGCTCGGCGGGCTGTACCCGTCCTCGTCGCTGTACATGAACACCGACTGGGTGGAGAAGAACCGGGACACCACCCAGAAGCTCGCCGACGCCTTCGTGAAGACCCTGAAGTGGATGTCCACCCACAGCCCCGAGGAGATCGCCGCGAAGATGCCCGCCGACTACGCGCAGGGCGGCGCCGAGCAGTACGCGGCGGCGATCAAGGCGACCCTGCCGATGTTCACCACGGACGGCGTGATGCCGGCCGACGGGCCGAAGACCGTGCTCTCGGTGCTCGCCGCCTTCCACCCGGACGTGAAGGGCAAGGAGGGGTCGATCGACCTGGCGAAGACGTACACCACGGAGTTCGTCGCCAAGGCCGCGGGCTGAGCGGCCCCGCGCGCCGACGGTCCCGCGCCCACCCCCACGGGCGCGGGGCCGCCGTCCCCGGCCCGCGGGTTCAGAGCCCCCGGACCGACAGCACGTCCATCCGCGACGGCGTCCCCGCCGCCTTGCCGCAGCTCTCCGGACGGGCCGGCTCGCTCACCGACTCGATCACGTCCACCTCCCAGGACCGCCCGTCCCGGTGCAGCACCGTCACCAGCCAGCGGCCCTCGCCGTCCGGCCGCTGGACGAGCGTCAGCACGTCCACCCCGGTCTCGCCGGTGGCCAGCCGCACCGCGTGCTCGGCCGCCTGCCCCGGCCGCTCCCAGCCGGAGCAGCCGCGCGACCACTCCGGCACCGTGTGCCCGGCCGCCGTCGCCGCCAGCACCTCCTTGGCGGTCTCCGGCGTCAGCCGCCCGTACGCGTAGCCGTACGGCAGCACCAGCATCGTGGGGGAGAAGCGGTGCCCGCCCAGGTGGGTCACCTCCCACACCTCGCTGTGCCCGGCCGCCGCCAGCTCCGCGGCGAGCGGGCGGCCCAGCAACGCGCAGCAGCGGTCCCGCCGGCCGTTGGTGCACACCAGGGCCACCGGGCCGCCGACGTGCTCCGCCCCGAAACCGGTGTGGTCACCGGCGCCCAGCGCCCCGAAGTCCAGCCCCAGCAGCTCCGCCGGATCCGCCACCGCCGCCCGGCGCACCCAGCCGCGGGCCGGCACCGTGTGCGCCACCAGCACCTCGTGGCGCGCGGTCGGCAGACAGTCGGCGTGCCGCCCGGGCCGCCTGATCAGCGCCACGCGTACGCCCGTCCCGGCCACGGCCGCCTCCAGCGCCCGCCCGACCTCCGCGTCCAGATGGCTCTCGCCCAGCGCCTTCGCGCCCCACGGCCCGTTCTGCTCCACCAGCAGCCAGGTGGCCGCCACCGCCGCCGTCGCGGTCAGCGGCTCCGAAAGTTCACGCGACACGGTCGCACAAGTGCTCACCCCGGCAAGGCTACCCTCGGCCGATAACCCCACCCGATCATCCGAACGCGGCCTTCACCCGTTGGGCCACCTCCTCGTCCACCGTGTCGTACATCGGCGCGGAGAGGGTCGGGAGGTCGGCGAACTCCAGGTGGATGCTGCGGACGACGTCCGCGAACAGCTCCGAGTACAGCTCCCAGTCCTCCGGGCAGGGAGTGCTCAGCTCCAGCGAGAGCAACTCGACCTCGTTCGGCAGCGGCAGGTGCACCTGGATCACCGAAGTGGTCAGCACCCCGTCGACGAGCGACAGCGACAGGCCGTCCAACGGGGCCGCCCCGTCCTCCAGCGCGGTCGCCACGGCGTCGATCACCGCCACCGCCCGCCCGGCGGGCAGCTCGACCGCCGTCACCTCCGCCTCCGGACGGGACCGGGCCAGCCGGGTGAGCAGGAAGTCGACGGCGCCCGGGTAGTCCGTACCGACCAGGGGGCACACCGAGGCCGTGATCGTGGCCGTGCTCGGACGTCCGTCCACGTCCACCAGACACATCCCGGCGTGGATCACCCCGGCCTCGGCCATCGACGGAATCAGCTCGGCCAGCGCCACCGCCCAGCGTAGCCGCGGCTCCTCGGACCGGGAGGCCAGCACCTCGCAGACCAGCTCCCAGAGCTCCTCGGCCACCTCGTCGGCGGTGCCCAGCACCGGCACCTCGTGGAAGGCGGGCGGGACGACGAAGCGGATCTGGAGCCGGGCGTCTGCGGAGGCTGTCGGGGTGCCGGACATCGGGCCTTCTCCGGAGGTCATGACGGCTTGCGGATCCGGTTGCGGACGTCCAGCCAGGAGGGCGGGACGGGGACCGGGGCTCCGTACGCGCGGGCTTCGATGAGCAGGTCGAGGTAGGCGTTGGCGCGGTCGCGCACCCCGGAGCGGCTCCAGGTCCAGTACGACCTCAGTGCGGGGACGGCGGTGAGCACTCCCGCGGCCACCACGCTGCCGACGGCGATGATGAACTGTCGGCGCTGCTCGGCGTCGGCGAAGTCCGGGCGGCCGAGGAAGCCGACCAGCACGGCCACGACCAGGATCAGAGCGGACACATTGCTCCACCGCCGTTTCCGGCGGACGGCGTGCCGCTGTGCGGCGAGAAGTGCCCGGACCGCCTGTTCGTCCAGGAAGTCGACACCGTACGGGGCACCGAGTTCACGGGCCCGGGCGGCCAGTGTCGAGTGCTGTGCGAGCGCGGCCGGCGGCAGCACCGGAAACCTGGGGTCGATCACGGCGTCGGGCGGCCCCCACGAGCCGGACTGAGCCGCGACACCGGGTGGGGGAGCAGGAGCGGTATACGGGACCGGACCGGTGGGGTACGTGGTCGGAGCGGCCAGGGAGCCCTCCTCCCACGTGGCCCGATCGGCATCGACCCCCCACTCGGTGGGAACCTGGAACGTCAGCCCCGCACGCCGGGCCTGGTTCAGCAGGCCGATGTACGCGGTGAAGTGTACGGAGGCGCTGTTCTTGGCCGATCCGCGATCCGCGCCCCACAGCCAGAGTGCGATTCCGGCCGGAACGCCCAGGATCGCCGCGGCCCAGTTGCCGGTGATTGAGGAGACCGCTATCCCCATGATGATGAGCAGCCAAGCCGGTTCGCTGAAGGAGTCCAGCCGGTTCCGTAGCCGCAGGTGCCTGATCACCACATTGCGGGCCACATCGTCGTTCAGCAGGCTGACACCGTAGAGCGTCTCGGCCCGGCGTGCAGCCTCGGCCACATCGGGCACGGCAGCGAGCTGCCCACCCGAGACAGGCAACGTCACCTGGAGATCGTTGACCATGGTCTCTCCTCTCAGCCGACGGCGTTCAGGAACGGCGTGGGCGACGGGCGGTACGACGGCTTGGGCGTTGGCCCGAGAGGCACGATGGGCGGCTTCACGTCCTCCTTCTTCTCGTGGCCCGCAGCGATGCTGTGGGCGAGCCCGACTGCCTTGTTCGTGACCGTGACGAGGGCAGGTTCCACGTCGACGCCCGCTTTCGCGAGCCCGTCGACGATGTTCTTGGTCGAGAAGGGAGTGCGGGTCATCTCGAACAGGGCCGCGCCGGCGCTCCGGGCACGTTCGGCGGCACTGGCTCCTTCGCTCAGTTTCACCGATTCCTTGAAGGCGCCGGTATGAGCCCTGAGCTTGTTGACGAGGCCAGAAACCTTGGCTGCCTTGACGGAGTTCCCCGCCGTCGCGAAGCCCTTGATGGCACCGACCCCGGGAAACACCCCGAGCGCGTCCAACCCGATCTTCCCCCAGGACACTTCCTGGCCACGGGACTTGGCGATGCCGTGTCCGGCCACCGCGGCCGCGCTGGTCAGCACGGCCGCGGCACCCAGCACCGGGCCGATCCCGGGGACCACCAGTGCCGCGATCGCCAGCCCGGCCGAGATCTTGGACAGGTCGTCCGCGTGGTCGGCCAGGAAGTCCACCGACTTCTGCCAGGCGTGCTCCACCTTGTCCAGCATCCGCTTGAGGAAGCTCGGGTCCGGAGGGTGGTGCCGGGAGGCCTCCATGATGGCCCTGGCGGCGGCCTCGGCCTTGGTCTTGTGGTCCGCCAGCTGTTTGTGGCCGTTCGCGACCAGTTCGTCCAGCTGGTGCACGAGTTGCTGCTGGGCCTGGAGTTTGGCCTCGAAGTCGGCCTTGGCCTTCGCCTGGGCCGACGTGTCGGTGGACTGCGCGGAGGCGTCGAGGGCCTTGCCCGCGGCGTCGCACTGGACGTTCATGTCGCCCAGCCGGGAGCGGAGTTCGACGGCCTGGGCCTCCATCGTCCGGCCGGAGGCGAGCAGCCCGGTGAGCTGGGTGTGCCAGGCCTTGAGGGCCCGGGAGCAGGCGGCCATCGATTCGTGGCCCTGGGTGAGGTACTTGGGCAGTTCGCCGAGCTTGCCGGCGAAGTTGCGGGCGGCCTCGCCCTGCCAGGCGCTGCCCTCGGAGCCGAGGTCGGCGAGGGCGTGCCGCAGTTCCTCCAGTTCGCGGGCGACGGCGTCGACGTCCGTGTACATCTTGGCGATGGCCGGGAGGTCCCCCGGGGCCGGGCAGAAGCCGAGGCCCGGCCAGTTCCTGTCACTCATGGTGGAAAGTCAGTCCCCTGCTGGTCGGCTCAGGTCGCGCCGAATCCCTTGGCGGTGCCCTGCTCGTTCTCCCCGTAGTTCTTGAGCGTTGCGTCCAGGCCCTCGCGCAGGCCGTGGGCGAGCTTGGCCATCCGGCCGATGCCGCCGTGCCAGTGGTCCTCGAAGCCCTTGCACGCCGCGTCGAGCCGTGCGGTGCCCAGCTGTTTGCCCTTGCCGAGGTTCTCGAGGCTCTCGGCAACCGCCCCCATGCGGGTGCCGCATTCGTCGAGTTGTTTGGACACCGTTCTCATCCGGCCCATGTCGATCTTGAATTCTTCGGCCAACTCCCCGTCCCCCCAAGGATGGTGATGCCGCGTTGGAGCACCTGTTCGGTGAACCTAACCCATGGGTGGGCAAAGTTCCGGCGGTGCCCGGGAATTGGGGATCGCTCCTCCGCATTCCCGGTCGGACGGGCACGAAAAAGCGGAGGGGCACCGGACGGTGTCCGGTGCCCCTCCGCTCAGGCGGGAGCCGTTACGCCGGGCCGGCGACCACCGCGAGCGGGGTGGTGACCGGGGTGCCGGAGCCGTCGCGGCGCGGGTCGCGCTCGGGCAGGTCGACCGGGGCGCCCTTGGCGGTGGCGGCGCGGGCCGGGGCGGCGCCGACCCAGGCGAAGACCAGGGCGTCCTCGCCGCGCAGGAAGCGCTGGCAGCGCACGCCGCCGGTGGCGCGGCCCTTGCGCGGGTACTGCTCGAACGGGGTGACCTTCCAGGAGGTCTGCTCGCCGCCGGACAGCGTGCCGGAGGCCGTGGCCACCGAGACCACCACCGCGTCGGCCGCCGGGTCCACCGCGGTGAAGGACAGCACCCGCGCGCCGTCCGACAGCTTGATGCCCGCCATGCCGCCCGCCGGGCGGCCCTGCGGGCGGACCTGGCCCGCCGGGTAGCGCAGCAGCTGGGCGTCCGAGGTGACGAAGACCAGGTCCTCCTCGCCGGTGCGCAGTTCGACCGCGCCCACCAGCTCGTCACCCTCCTTGAGGGCGATCACCTCGAACTCGTCCTTGTTCGCGGGCCACTCCGGCACCACCCGCTTCACCACGCCCTGCACGGTGCCCAGCGCCAGGCCCGGCGAGGACTCGTCCAGGGTGGTCAGCGCCAGGACCCGCTCCCCGTCCTCCAGCCGCAGGAACTCGCCCACGGCGGCCCCGCCCGCGAGCGTCGGCGACGGCGTCGGCGGGAGCGCCGGCAGGTCGATCACCGGCAGTCGCAGCACCCGGCCCGCGGACGTCACCACGCCCACGTCCGCCCGGGCCGTCGCGTGCACCGCCGACACGATCACGTCGTGCTTCGCTCGCTTGTCGGACACCTCGAACGGTTCGCCGTCCGCCGTCCGCGCCAGCAGCCCCGTCGAGGACAGCAGCACCCGGCACGGGTCGTCCGCGACCTCCAGGGGCACCGACAGCGCCGCCGAGGGCACCGCGCCGGCCTCCAGCAGCACCGTGCGCCGCTCGGTGCCGAACTGCTTGGACACCGCGCCCAGTTCGGAGGACACGACGCTGCGCAGCTTGGTGTCCGACTCCAGGATCTCGGTCAGGTCCGCGATCTCCGAGGTCAGCTTCTCCTTCTCCTGCTCCAGCTCCACCCGGTCGAAGCGGGTCAGCCGCCGCAGCGGGGTGTCCAGGATGTACGCGGTCTGCGTCTCCGACAGCGAGAAGTGCTCCATCAGGCGTTCCTTCGCCTGCTGCGCGTTGTCACTCGACCGGATGATCGCGATGACCTCGTCGATGTCGAGCAGGGCCACCAGCAGGCCCTCGACCAGGTGCAGGCGCTCCTCGCGCTTGCGGCGGCGGAAGTCGCTGCGCCGGCGCACCACGGTGAAGCGGTGGTCGACGTAGACCTCCAGCAGCTCCTTGAGCCCCAGTGTCAGCGGCTGCCCGTCCACGAGCGCCACGTTGTTGATGCCGAAGGTCTCCTCCATCGGCGTCAGCTTGTACAGCTGCTCCAGCAGCGCCTCCGGCACGAAGCCGTTCTTCACCTCGATGACCAGGCGCAGCCCGTGCTCGCGGTCGGTCAGGTCCTTGACGTCCGCGATGCCCTGGAGCTTCTTCGCGTTGACCAGGTCCTTGATCTTCGAGATGACCTTCTCCGGGCCGACGTTGTACGGCAGCTCGGTGACCACGATGCCCTTGCGGCGGGCCGTCACCGCCTCCACCGTCGTGGTCGCCCGGATCTTGAACGTGCCGCGGCCGGACTCGTACGCGTCCCGGATGCCCGACAGGCCCACGATCCGCCCGCCGGTCGGCAGGTCCGGACCGGGCACGAACCGCATCAGCGTGTCCAGGTCCGCGTTGGGGTGCTTGATCAGGTGCCGGGCCGCGGCCACCACCTCGGACAGGTTGTGCGGCGGCATGTTCGTCGCCATGCCCACCGCGATGCCCGTCGCGCCGTTCACCAGCAGGTTCGGGAACGCGGCCGGCAGCGCCAGCGGCTCCTGCTCGCTGCCGTCGTAGTTGGGGCCGAAGTCGACGGTGTCCTCGTGGATCGACTCCACCATCGCCATCGAGGCGGCCGTCAGCCGCGACTCGGTGTAGCGCATCGCGGCCGGCGGGTCGTCGTTGCCCAGCGAACCGAAGTTGCCGTGCCCGTCGATCAGCGGCAGCCGCATCGAGAACGGCTGCGCCATGCGCACGACCGAGTCGTAGATGGACGCGTCGCCGTGCGGGTGCAGCCGGCCCATCACCTCGCCCACCACGCGGGCGCACTTGACGTGCGCGCGCTCCGGGCGCAGGCCCATCTCGTTGGCCTGGTACAGGATCCGGCGGTGCACCGGCTTCAGGCCGTCCCGTGCGTCGGGCAGCGCACGCGAGTAGATCACCGAGTAGGCGTACTCCAGGAAGGAGCCCTGCATCTCGTCCACGACGTCGACGTCGAGGATCCGCTCCTCGAAGTCTCCGGGCGGCGGGGTCTGCGAACTGCGGCGGGCCATCGCGGCGGGGCTCCCTTACGTGTCGCTGGCTGTGTCTCGGTCGGACGCCGAACCGCCGGGGGCGGTCGTCGGCCGTCTCCGCGCCCTCCTGCCACCGGACCCGTCAACCGGGCGCCGTCGACAGGGCGCGGCGCCCCCATTGTGGACCCTCGCGCCGACAGTCCCGGTCAGCGGCCCTCTTCCGCCCCTGGCGAACGCCCCCGTCCGCGCGGACACGAACGCGGCTCCCGGACGTTGCACCACAATGGGGGACGCCACACGAACCCCGACATCGACGACGGGAAGGACCCGAGCGCATGGCCAACCCGGCCCCCGCCTCCAGCCGAGGCATCGCCATCACCGAGCACCGCCTGGCCAACGGCCTGCGTGTCGTCCTCTCCGAGGACCACCTGACCCCGGTCGCCGCCGTCTGCCTCTGGTACGACGTGGGCTCCCGGCACGAGGTCAAGGGCCGCACCGGCCTCGCCCACCTCTTCGAGCACCTGATGTTCCAGGGCTCGGCCAACGTCTCCAACAACGGGCACTTCGAGCTCGTCCAGGGCGCCGGCGGCTCGCTCAACGGCACCACCAGCTTCGAGCGCACCAACTACTTCGAGACCATGCCCGCCCACCAGCTGGAGCTCGCCCTCTGGCTGGAGGCCGACCGGATGGGCTCGCTGCTCTCCGCGCTCGACGAGACGTCCATGGAGAACCAGCGCGACGTCGTCAAGAACGAGCGCCGCCAGCGCTACGACAACGTCCCGTACGGCACCGCCTTCGAGAAGCTCACGGCCCTGTCGTTCCCCGACGGCCACCCGTACCACCACACCCCGATCGGGTCGATGGCCGACCTCGACGCGGCCACCCTGGAGGACGCCCGCACGTTCTTCCGGACGTACTACGCGCCCAACAACGCCGTCCTCTCCATCGTCGGCGACATCGACCCCGAGCAGACCATCGCATGGGTCGAGAAGTACTTCGGCTCCATCCCGGCGCACGACGGCAAGCAGCCCCCGCGCTCGGGCGAACTCCCCGAGACCATCGGCCGGGAGATCCGCGAGGAGATCCACGAGGACGTCCCCTCCCGCGCCCTGATGGCGGCCTACCGCCTGCCGCACGACGGCACCCGCGAGGCCGACGCCGCGGACCTCGCGCTCACCATCCTCGGCAGCGGAGAGTCCAGCCGTCTCTACAACCGGCTGGTGCGCCGCGACCGCACCGCCGTCGCCGCCGGTTTCGGCCTGCTGCGGCTGGCCGGCGCCCCCAGCCTGGGCTGGCTCGACGTGAAGACCTCCGGCGACGCCACCATCGAGCAGATCGGCACCGCCGTCGACGAGGAGCTCGCCCGCTTCGCCGCCGAGGGCCCCACCGCCGAGGAGCTCGAACGCGCGCAGGCCCAGATCGAGCGCGAGTGGCTCGACCGGCTCACCACCGTCGCCGGCCGGGCCGACGAACTGTGCCGCTACGCCGTCCTGTTCGGCGACCCCAAGCTGCTCAACGACGCCCTCCCCAAGGTCCTCGACGTGACCGCCGAGGAGGTCCAGGCCGTCGCCAAGGCCCGGATCCACCCCGACAACCGGGCCGTCCTCGCCTACGAGCCGACCGCCGCCGCCGAGACCGACGCCGACTCCGACGCCGCTTCCGAAGAGGAGGGTGCCGCCGTATGAGCACCGACTACGTCCCCGCCATGACCTTCCACCCGCAGCCCCGGCCGGGCACGCCCAGCCCGTGGGACTTCCCCGCCCCCGAGCGGGCCGCCCTCGGCAACGGCGTCACCGTGCTGCACTGCCACCGGCCCGGCCAGCAACTGGTCGCCGTCGAGGTCCTGCTCGACGCCCCGCTCGCCGCCGAGCCGGAGGGCCTCGACGGCATCGCCGGCATCCTCGCCCGGGCCTTCAGCGAGGGTACCGACACCCTCAGCGCCGAGGAGTTCGCCGCGGAGCTGGAGCGGGCCGGCGCGACCCTCGACGCCCACGCCGACCACCCGTGCATCCGGATCTCCCTGGAGGTCCCCGCCTCCCGGCTCCAGCGCGGTCTGGCCCTGCTCGCGGACGCCCTGCGCGCTCCCGCCCTGCCCGAGGCGGAGATCGAGCGCCTGGTCGCCAACCGGCTGGACGAGATCGTCCACGAGCAGGCCAACCCCGCCCGGCGCGCCGCCAAGGCCCTGTACGCCGAGCTCTTCGACGCCGCCGACCGGCTCTCCCGGCCGCGCGCCGGCACCGCCGACACCGTCAAGTCGATCGACCGCGCGGCCGTCAAGGCCTTCTACGACGCCCACGTGCGTCCCGCGACCAGCACCGTGGTGGTGGTCGGCGACCTCACCGGCGTCGACCTGCCCGCGCTGCTGGAGAGCACGCTCGGCGCCTGGACCGGGACGGCGGCCGAGCCGTCCGTCCACGCGCCGGTCACCGGCGACGACCGCGGCCGCGTCGTCATCGTGGACCGCCCCGGCTCCGTCCAGACCCAGCTGCTGATCGGCCGGATCGGGCCCGACCGCCACGACCCGCTCTGGGCCGCCCAGATCCTCGGCACCTACTGCCTCGGCGGCACCCTCACCTCCCGCCTCGACCGCGTCCTGCGCGAGGAGAAGGGCTACACCTACGGCGTGCGGGCCTTCGCGCAGCCGCTGCGCTCGGCCGCCGACGGCAGCGGACGGGCGATGCTCGCCATCAGCGGCTCGGTGGACACCGCCTCCACCGCCCCCGCGCTGGCCGACACCTGGACCATCCTGCGCACCCTCGCCGCCGAGGGCCTCACCGACGCCGAGCGCGACGAGGCCGTGCAGTTCCTGGTCGGCGTCGCCCCGCTGAAGTACGAGACCGCGGGTTCGGTCGCCGGCACCCTGGCGGACCAGGTCGAGCAGTACCTGCCGGACGACTACCAGGCCGAGGTCTACCGGCAGCTCGCCGAACTGCCCACGGCCGCGGCCACCGCAGCGGTCGTCGCGGCCTTCCCGCCGGACCGCCTGGTCGCCGTCCTGGTCGGTGACGCCGCCGTGATCGGGGACGACGTGCGGGCGCTCGGCATCGGCGAGGTCACCGTCGTCGGCTGACGCCTGCCGAGGGTCCGTCCGGCCCGGTGGAGCACCCGCTCCGCCGGGCCGGACGCGTTGTTAAATCCGTTGCGGGCCGTACGCGTTCCATGGATAGATGTTCCCCGGCGCACGGTACGTGCGAACTGCGACGAAGGAAGGGAGGCGGTCACCATGCGGGTCGAGCGATTCATACGACGACGCTCCCCAAGGCCGTATTCCCCCTGTGTCGTCGCCCCGGGCGCCTGAGCGCCTGAGCGCTTCCTCCTGAACTTCCCCGAGCCGCGCCGGGATTCCTCGCGCGGCAGCTTCCCCACGTGAACTTCCCGACCTCTGGAGGTCGATCGACCATGACGTACACCGAGGTGCCCGGCGTCCGGGTGCCGATCCGGATGTGGACCGACCCCGCGACGGTCGAGGGCCAGGCCCTCCAGCAGCTGCGCAACATCAGCTCCCTGCCGTGGCTGCACGGCCTCGCCGTGATGCCCGACGTCCACCTGGGCAAGGGCGCCACCGTCGGCTCCGTCATCGCCATGAAGGACGCCGTCTGCCCGGCGGCGGTCGGCGTCGACATCGGCTGCGGGATGAGCGCGGTGAAGACCTCGCTCACCGCCGAGGACCTCCCGGACGACCTCTCCGGCCTGCGCCGCGAGATCGAGCGGGCGATCCCGGTCGGCCGCGGCCTGCACACCGACCCGGTCGACCCGACCGGGCTGCACGGCTTCCGGGCGGCGGGTTGGGACGACTTCTGGCAGCGCTTCGACGGCATCGCGGAGGACGTCAAGTGGCGCCGCGAGCGGGCGATGCAGCAGATGGCCACGCTCGGCGGAGGAAATCACTTCATAGAACTGTGCATTGATACGACCGGCGCGGTCTGGTTGATGCTGCACTCCGGCTCCCGCAACATCGGCAAGGAGCTGGCGGAGCACCACATGGGCATCGCCCGCTCACTGCCGCACAACCAGGGCCTGATAGACCAGGACCTGGCCGTCTTCCTGGCGAAGACCCCGGAGATGGCGGCCTACCGCCAGGACCTCTTCTGGGCGCAGGAGTACGCCAAGAACAACCGCGCGGTGATGATGGCGCTCTTCCAGGGCGTCGTCCGGCGGGAGTTCACCAAGGCGGAGGTCACCTTCGACGAGGTCATCAGCTGCCACCACAACTACGTGGCGGAGGAGCGGTACGACGGTGTCGACGTGCTGGTGACGCGCAAGGGCGCGATCCGGGCTGGCTCCGGGGACCTCGGGATCATCCCCGGGTCGATGGGGACGGGTTCCTACATCGTCCGCGGCCTGGGCAACGCGGCGTCGTTCAACTCCGCCTCGCACGGGGCCGGCCGCAAGATGAGCCGCAACGCCGCGAAGAAGCGCTTCACCACCCAGGACCTGGTCGAGCAGACCAAGGGCGTGGAGTGCCGCAAGGACGGCGGCGTGGTGGACGAGATCCCGGGCGCCTACAAGAACATCGAGAAGGTCATCGAGCAGCAGAAGGACCTCGTCGAGGTGGTCGCGCACCTCAAGCAGGTCGTCTGCGTTAAGGGCTGAGTCGTCTGCGTCAAGGGCTGACCGGGCCGGCCGTGCCCGGGCGCGGCCGGAAAACCGATCGGGGTGCCGCCGGAGATCCGGCGGCACCCCGATCGGGTGGCTGTGAGGCGTCAGACGGCGGCGGGGAGCTCGTCGAGGCCCTCGGAGACGAGCTTGGCCAGGCGGTCGAGGGCGTCGTCGGCGTTCTCGGCGTCGGAGGCGAGGATGACCTCGTCGCCGCCCTGGGCACCCAGGCCGAGGAGGCCGAGCATGGAGGCGGCGTTGACCGGGTTGCCGCCCGGCTTGGCGATGGTGATCGGCACGCCGGTGGCCGTGACGGCCCGGACGAAGACGGAGGCGGGACGGGCGTGCAGGCCCTCGGCCCAACCGATGGTGACGCGGCGCTCAGCCATGAGACGTGCCTTTCCGGTGAAGCTGGTCACGGCCGTGCTCAGGGGGAGCGGGGGAAGCGGCCATGTTGTCTAGACCAGTGTTGCACGCAGGCGACCCCTGGGAACCGCCGCGTTCAGGACTTGTGATTGTTTCTTTTCGGGGCATAAACCCCGGTCGATCGCCCTGTCCACCCTGCCGTGAGCACGCGGCAGACGCCATTCGGCTCGCCGCCGGATAACCTGACGAATGTGGAAGACCCCGCGGTGGCGAGCCCCGAGCAACCCGACTATCCGCAGCACTGGGAAGCGGACATCCTGCTGCGTGACGGAGGTACGGCCCGGATCCGGCCGATCACGCCCGCCGACGCCGGACGGCTCGTGGAGTTCTACGAGCAGGTGTCGGACCAGTCCAAGTACTTCCGGTTCTTCGCCCCCTACCCGCGGCTCTCCGACAGGGACGTCCGCCGCTTCACCCACCACGACTTCGTGAACCGGGTCGGCCTCGCGGTGGTGGTCCGGGACCGCTTCATCGCCACCGTCCGCTACGACCGGATCGACGCCGAGGGCCGCCCTTCCGAAACCGGTACCGAGGCCGAGGTCGCCTTCCTGGTGCAGGACGCCCACCAGGGCCGCGGCGTGGCCTCCGCCCTGCTGGAGCACATCGCGGCGGTCGCGCAGGAGCGCGGCATCCGCCGCTTCCAGGCCGAGGTGCTGCCGGAGAACCGCAAGATGGTGAAGGTCTTCACCGACGCCGGCTACACCCAGCGCCGCAGCTTCGCCGACGGCGTGGTGCACCTGGAGTTCGACCTCGAACAGACCGACCGCTCGCTCGCCGTGATGCGCGCCCGCGAGCACCGCGCCGAGGCGCGCTCGGTGCAACGGCTGCTGACCCCGCGCTCGGTGGCGGTGATCGGGGTCTCCCGCACCCCGCAGACCGTCGGCCGGGCCATCCTGCGCGACCTGCTGGGGGACGACGCCCGGGACGACCGCCCGGTGTACGCGGTGAACCGCAACGCCGCGCCCGGCACCGAGCTGGACGGCGTCCCGGTCCACCGTTCGATTCTGGACATTCCCGGACCGGTGGACCTCGCGGTGATCGCCGTCCCCGAGGGCGCCGTCCCGGCCGCCGTCGCCGAGTGCGGCGCCCACGGGGTGCAGGGCCTGGTGGTGGTCACCGCCGGCTACGCGGAGACCGGTCCGGAGGGCCGGGACCGGCAGCGCGCCCTGGTCCGCCAGGCCCGCGCGGCCGGCATGCGGGTGATCGGCCCGAACGCCTTCGGCCTGATCAACACCGACCCGCAGCGCCCGCTGAACGCCTCGCTCGCCCCGCGGCTGCCCGGCCGCGGCGGCTTCGGGATCTTCTGCCAGTCCGGCGCGATCGGCGTGGCCCTGCTGGAGTCCGCCCACAAGCGGGGCCTCGGCGTCTCCTCGTTCGCCTCGGTCGGCAACCGCTCGGACGTCTCCGGGAACGACTTCCTCCAGTACTGGGCGGAGGACGAGGCGACCCAGGTGGTGCTGCTGTACCTGGAGTCCTTCGGCAACCCGCGCAAGTTCACCCGGATCGCCCGCCGGCTGGCCGCCGTCAAGCCGGTCGTGGTCGTCAAGGGCGCCCGGCACACCGGCAGCCTGCCGCCCGGCCACGCCGTCCCCGCCACCGCCACCGGCCTGCGCGACGCCACCGTGGACGCGCTGTTCGAACAGGCGGGCGTCACCCGGGTGTCGACCATCACCGAGCTGTACGACACCGGCGAGCTGCTGGCCCAGCAGCCGCTGCCACCGGGGAACCGGGTAGCCGTGGTCGGCAACTCCGACTCGCTCGGCCTGCTCACCTACGACGCCCTGCTGAGCGCCGGCCTGCGCCCGTGCACACCCGTCGACCTCACCACCGCCGCGACCGGAGAGAACTTCCGGATCGCCCTGGACGTCGCGCTCTCCGACCCGGCCGTGGACGCGGTGATCGCCGTCGCGATCCCGCCGATCGGCACCTCCGCCCACGCCTTCATGGGCGGCCGGCTGACGGGTGAGGACGACCCCGCGATGGGCTCGGACGACCCGGAGATGGCCGCCGCCCTGCTCGACGCCGGTCTCCGTGCCCGGGAGCTGGGCAAGCCGCTGCTGCTCACCCACCTGGCACTGACCGACCTGCCGGCCCGGCTGCGCCCCGGCGGCATCCCCGCGTACGCCGCGCCCGAGCGGGCCGTGAACGCCCTCACCCACGCCGTGCACTACGCGCAGTGGCGCCGCGGCACGGCCGAGGCGGAGGAGACGGCGCGCGTCCCCGAGCTGGACCGGATCGACGAGCCCGGCGCCCGCCGGCTGGTGGAGGCGGCGCTGAGCACCCGGGCGGCGGTCGCCGCGCGCACCCAGCCCGGCGGCGCCCGGATCACCCTGCCCGAGGCCGAGGCGCAGGAGCTGCTGGCCCGCTACGGGATCGACGTCTCGCCGGTGATGCCGGCGCCGGACGAGCGGACGGCCGTCGAGGCGGCCACCGCGCTCGGCTACCCGGTGGCCCTCAAGGCGACCGCCCCGCACCTGCGCCACCGCCCCGACCTGGGCAGCGTCCGGCTGGACTTGCCGGACGAGGCGGTCCTGCGCCGTGCCCACCGGGAGCTGGACGCGCTGCTCGGCGGCGCCACGCAGGCCGAGCTGGTGGTCCAGCGGATGGCGCCGCGCGGCGTGGACACCGTGATCGCCGCGACGGTGGACCCGGCGGTCGGCGCGATCCTCTCCTTCGGGCTGGCCGGCGCACCGGCCGAACTGCTGGGCGACACGGCGCACCGGCTGGTTCCGGCCACCGACCAGGACGTCGCCGGGCTGATCCGGGAGGTGCGGGCGGCGCCGCTGCTGTTCGGCTGGCGCGGCGCCGAGGCGGTGGACACCGACGCGCTGGAGGAGCTGCTGCTGCGGGTGTCGCAACTGGTGGACGACGTTCCGGAGATCGCCTCGGTGGATCTCGAACCGGTGGTCGTGGCCCCGCACGGACTGGCGATCCTGGGGGCGCGGGTCCGGGTCGCACCCCTGCCGGTCCGCAGCGATCTGGGCCCGCGCGCCATGAGCACGCTGTAACCTTCCTTGGTTGCGCCCTGCCCGGGCGCTGTTGTCCGAAGCTCGGCGCCGCGCCGCCCGCTTCGTCGGCGGACCATGCCAGGATGGAGATATGGCGAAGACCGGTACCACCACCACTCAGGACCTGCGCTCGGCGATCGAGCGCAGCGGCTACTACCCGGCCCTGGTGTCCGAGGCGGTCGAGTCCGCGGTGGGCCCGGAGCCGATCAGCTCCTACCTGGTGCACCAGGAGACGACTTTCGACGCCAACGAGGTGCGCCGGCACGTGACGGTGCTGGTGCTCACCCCGACCCGGTTCGTGGTGAGCCACACCGACGAGCAGTCCGGGGCGGAGGGCAGCCCGGCGGTGCCGTTCGCGACGACCTCGACGGAGAGCGTCCGGCTGGACCGGATCGGCTCGGTCGTGGTCAGCCGGATGGTGGCGAACCCGGAGACGTACACCCCGGGCACCCTGCCGCGCGAGGTGGTGCTGACGATCGGCTGGGGCGCGGTGCAGCGCCTGGACCTGGAGCCGGCCGGCTGCTCGGACCCGAACTGCGAGGCCGACCACGGCTACACCGGTTCGGCGACGGCCGACGACCTCTCCCTGCGGGTGAGCGAGGCCGGTGACGGCCCGGAGACGGTGGCCCAGGCGCTGGTATTCGCCCGGGCGCTGTCCGACGCGACGATCAGCAACAGCCCACGGGTCTGAGCTCCGCCGCTTCCGACCGACCGCACCGCTACGAATCCGGTTCCATGTCCTTCGTTCCTGCCGACGGCTACGACGCCTTCGAGATCCTTGACCCGGCCACGGCCCCCGCGCCTCCCTACGGCAGCGGCTCGCTGTCCGACCTGCTGCCCTCGGTGGCGGCGGGACTGGGCGTCCCCGGGTTCACCGCGACGCTCCCGATCGCCCCGGCGGACCGGGTGGTGGTGTTCCTGGTCGACGGCCTGGGCTGGGAGCTGCTGCTGCGCCACCCCGAGTACGCGCCGTTCCTGTCCTCGCTGGTGGGCAGTTCGATGGGCGGCAGCGGCCGTCCGCTGACCGCGGGCTTCCCGTCCACCACCGCGACCTCGCTGGCCTCGGTCGGCACCGGCACTCCGCCGGGCCTGCACGGCCTGGCCGGGTACACGGTGGCGGTGCCGGGCGCCGGGTACCTGATGAACCAGCTGCGCTGGCAGCCGCCGACGGAGCCGCACGCCTGGCAGCCGTACCCGACGGTGTTCGAGCGCGCCCACCAGGCCGGGGTGGCGACCGCGCAGGTCTCCTCCCCGCTGTTCGCCCAGACGCCGCTGACCAGGGTGGCGCTGTCCGGCGGCACCTTCCTCGGCCGCACCACCGGCGAGGAGCGGATGGACCTGGCGGCCTCCTGGCTGGCCGAGCACGACCGGGCGCTGGTGTACACCTACGTCAGCGAGCTGGACGGCGCGGGTCACCGCTTCGGGGTGGACTCGGACGAGTGGCGGATGACGCTGGACGCGGTGGACCGGCTGGCCCGCCGGCTGGCCTCGCAGCTGCCGCCGCGCTCGGCGATGTATGTCACGGCCGACCACGGCATGATCGACGTCGCTCCGGAGGACCGGATCGACTTCGACGAGGACTGGGAGCTGGGCGCCGGCGTCGCGCTGCTCGGCGGCGAGGGCCGGGCCCGGCACGTGTACGCGGTGCCGGGGGCCGCGGCCGACGTGCACACGGTCTGGAGCGAGGTGCTGGGCGACCGGATGTGGGTGGCCACCCGGGACCAGGCGATCGCGGCGGGCTGGTTCGGCCCGGCCGTGGACGAGCGGGTGTACGCCCGGATCGGCGACGTCGTCGCCGCGGCGCGCGACGACATCGCGATCGTGGCCTCCCGCAACGAGCCCGGCGAGTCAGCGATGATCGGTCTGCACGGTTCGATGACCCCGGTCGAGCAGTTCGTGCCGTTGCTCGAAGTCCGCGGCTGAGCCGCTCGCTCGGCTCTTCTGTGCCCGAACTCCCCTGATGTGAAAGGCCCTTGCTCCACCCATGGCTGAACTGGTGTTCTTCTCGGGCACGATGGACTGCGGCAAGTCGACGCTGGCGCTGCAGATGGACCACAACCACACCGCGCGCGGTCGGCAGGGCGTGATCCTCACCCGCAACGACCGGGCGGGCGCGGCGACGATCTCCAGCCGGCTGGGGCTGCGCGCCGACGCGGTCGAGGTGACGGACGACTTCGACTTCCACGCGCACGTGGTGCACCGGCTCTCGGCCGGCGGCCGGGTGGACTACCTGATCTGCGACGAGGCCCAGTTCTTCGCCGCCGAGCAGGTCGACCAGCTGGCCCGGGTGGTGGACGAACTGGACATCGACGTCTACACCTTCGGCATCACCACCGACTTCCGCACCCGGCTGTTCCCCGGCTCGCAGCGGCTGATCGAGCTGGCCGACCGGGTGGAGGTGCTCCAGGTCGAGGCGCTGTGCTGGTGCGGCGCGCGGGCCACCCACAACGCCCGGACGGTCGGCGGGGTGATGGTGGTGGAGGGCGCCCAGGTGGTGATCGGCGACATCTCGGTGGCCCGGGACGAGGTGGGCTACGAGGTGCTGTGCCGCCGCCACCACCGCCGCCGGATGACCGCCGCGACGGCGCGCGCCTCGGTGCTCTCCCCGGACGTGCTGCCCTTCGAGGAGCAGCAGGCCTGAGGGCCCGGTCGGCTCCGGGGCCGCACCTCCGGACCCCGGGGCCGCACCTCAGGGTTCCAGTGCCGCCCTCCGGGCCCCGGGGCCGGGCCTCCGGAACCTAGGGCAGCACCTCCAGGACGGAGAAGTGCCCGCCCTGCGGGTCGGCGAGCCGGGCGGCGCGGCCGCGGGCGGTGTCGTGCGGTTCGACCAGGACCCGGCCGCCGAGTTCGACGGCGTGCCGGGAGGTCAGCGCGGCGTCGCTGACCACGAAGTGGGTGCGCCAGCGCGGCGGGTGGCCGCGCAGTTCGGCGCGGTGCCGGATGCCGGCGACCGGCCGCCCCCGTACCAGCAGCGCGGTCTCGTCCGCGGCGGAGCGGACCGGGCGGTCGAGCACGGCGGAGTAGAAGGCGGCCGCGCCCTCCGCGTCGGGGGTGAGCAGTTCGGCCCAGGCCGGGGCGCCCGGTTCGCGGCCGGCCTCCCGGCCGAGGTGCTCCTCGCCCTGCCAGAGGCCGAAGACCGCGCCGGAGACGTCGGCGGCGATGGCCATCCGTCCGGCGCGCTCGGCCTGGAGGGGCCCGACGGCGACCGTCCCGCCGCACTCGCGGACCAGCTGGGCGGTGCGGTCGGCGTCGTCCACGGCGAAGTAGGTGGTCCACTGCACCGGGAAGCCGGTGGCGGTGGAGACGCCGAGGCCGGCCACCGGCTCCCCGTCGAGCTCGGCCCGGACGTAGTCGCCGAGCTGGCCGGGCCCCGGCGTGTACGTCCAGCCGAGCAGGGCGCCGTAGAAGGCGCGGGCGCCCGGCAGGTCGTCGGTCAGCAGGCTGACCCAGCAGGGCGTGCCCTGGGCCAGTCGGAGTTCCACCGCGGGCAATGCGGGCCTCCTCGTGGGTGGTTGGCGCACGGAAATCCTCGCGCCGCGAGGGTGATGCTTCCACTCTGGCGGGCGCCCAACCCTCGGGCCGCGCGGGAAATCCGGCAAAGACCCCACAAAGAGCGGCGGTTCGGGCGTGTCGCGACGGATTCCGTCGGTTTCCGCCGGTCGGACCGCGGTGGGGGCCGGATGCCCTTCCTCCGGGGCCGTGCTGCGCGACAATGGCCGCCATGACCACCACCTACAACGACGGTTCCCCGCTGATCTCCGCGGAAGGCCTGCGGGAGGCGCTGGCCTCCGAGCTGCCGCCGGTGCTGCTGGATGTGCGCTACCAGCTGGTCGGTGCCGCGCCGGGCGGCCCGACCGCGGCCGAGGAGTACCGGGCCGGTCACCTGCCCGGTGCCCACTTCGTCGAGCTGGACCGGGACCTCGCGGCCGCGCCCGGGGCCCCGGGCCGGGGCGGGCGCCACCCGCTGCCGGACCCGGAGGAGTTCGGCGCGGCGATGCGCCGCTTCGGGGTGAGCGCCGGGCGCCCGGTCGTGGTGTACGACGGCGCCGCCTCGATGGCGGCGGCCCGGGCCTGGTGGCTGCTGCGCTGGGCCGGGCACCGGGACGTCCGGGTGCTGGACGGCGGCTTCGCGGCCTGGCGGGAGGCCGGGCTGCCGGTGACGGCCGAGCAACCGGAGCCGGGGCAGGGCGACTTCGAGCCGGTGCCGGGGCAGCTGCCGACGGTGGACGCGGACGGTGCCGCGGCCTGGGCGCGCGGCGGCCTGCTGCTGGACGCCCGGTCCGGGGAGCGCTACCGGGGCGAGACCGAGCCGGTGGATCCGCGGGCCGGGCACATCCCGGGTGCGGTCTCGGCGCCGACGGCCGGGAACGTGGGCCCGGACGGCCGGTTCCGGCCGGCCGCCGAGCTGGCCGCCCGGTTCCGGGAGCTGGGCGCGGGGGAGCGGGAGACGGCGGTGTACTGCGGCTCGGGCGTGACGGCGGCGCACCAGATCCTGGCGCTGGAGGTGGCGGGACTGCCGGCCGTGCTGTACCCGGGCTCGTGGAGCGAGTGGTCGAGCGACGAGGCGCGGCCGGTGGCGGTCACCGGACAGCCGGGCTGATCGCCGGGGTGCGCGGAAGGGGCGGGAGGCCCGGCCTCCCGCCCCTTCCGCGCACGGCGTTCGCTACTCCTGCTTCTTGCGCCGGCTGCCGAAGACGATCTCGTCCCAGCTGGGCACGGTGGCCCGGCGCCCGGGCCGGACGCCGTCGGCCTCGGCCTGCCGGTCGGTGGTGCCGACCAGCCGCTCGCGGTGCGGGGCGACGGCGCGCGGCATCAGGATGTCGGCGTAGGCGGAGCCCGCGCCGACCGCGGGGGCGGCGGCCGCCGCGGCGGACTCCTCGCCCTCCTCGGAGATCTCGGCGGGCACCGGCTCGACCGGGGCGGGGGCGCCGACGGCGAGGTCGCCGCGGAAGGCCGGGACCACGTCGAGCAGGCTGGTCAGCGAGTCCCGGGACTCGGCCGTGGCCTCCCGCGACTCGCGGACCTCGCGCGCCGACATGATGCGGTCGGCCGAGGGCCGGTCGATCATCGGGCGGGGCGGCCGGTCCTGGGGGAGCCGGGCGATCCGCGGGATGAACGGGAAGACCGACTCCTCCTCGCGCTCGACGTTCTCGCCGATCAGCGCGCGGGCCTCGTCGTCGTTGGGCTGGACCAGGCGCCGGGGCGGGTCGTACGTCCAGGAGGCGCTGCGGCCCTCGCCGTCGGCCCGGTAGGAGAGGATGACCTCCCAGGTGCCGTCGTCGCGCCGCCAGGAGTCCCAGCGCTCGGTGTCCTTCTCGGCGCCGCGCAGCGCGAGCCGCTCGGCCACGGCCTCGCCGAGCTGGGGGCCGGGGGACTCGCCGTTGCGGCGGATGGCGGTCTTGCGGGCGCGCTCGGCCATGAAGGCGCGTTCGGCGAGCACAGGGCCCTCGAAGCGGCGGACGCGGTCGACGGAGATCCCGGCGGCCTGGGCGACCTCCTCGGCGGAGGCACCGGCTCGTATCCGGGCCTGGATGTCCCGGGGGCGCAGGTGGCTCTCGACCTCGATCTCGATCTGGCCGAGGCGCGGCCGGTCGCCGCGGATGGCGGCGCGCAACCGCTCGTCGATGGGAAGGGTGTACTCCGTGCTGTCGGCAGCCTTGAGCACCAGCCGTGTGCCGTCGTTGCTGACGGCCACAACCCGCAGTTCGGGCACGGTTACCTCCCGGGTGGTGCCTGCCGACGTCACCTGCGTCGCTGCTCCCGTACTGAGTGTGGCCTGCCCACTCGCGACTGGCCACAACCTTGCTGAGTTCCCCGGCGTGTCGGGCTTACGCCCGTGCACGCCGCTGTGGCACGGTTGCCTTTTTGCCACGCCATCCGTCGACGTCGCGCCTGGGTGTCCCGGCCGTCCTCGCACGCGCAGTGAACGCGACGATCCGGGACGGGCGTCGCCGTGCGTGCCCGCTCCGTGGCTCCTCGTCAAGCTACCGGTGTAGACGTAGTCGACAAGTCGACCCAAGGCTCGGGCTTTACGAACAGTACTCCATTCGTGGCATCCAGAGGGGCGGCTCGCCGCTCAAGTCTCCCGCGATTCACGGGAATCTCAAGAGCGCGCTCCCCCGATGGCGGACCACCGCCGGATGAACGGTGATCATCTTCACACAATCCGGGCGCCGAGAACCGCATTTTCGTCCCTTGTGTCCTTCTTTGGGCAAGATGGAGTCTCTTGTACGAAGAACAGTCGCGTGGACCAGAGGGATGTTGATGCCGGAGCGGAGCGCCGTCGAGGAGGGCGGAAAGGCCAAGGAGGAGCGCAGGCGCATCGATCTGAGTGTGGCTCAGGTCGCGGCGAGTGCGCTGGCCACGGTGGTGGGTGCGCTGTTGGCCTCCGAACTGGGCGTGTACGGCACGATCCTGGGCGCCGCGGTGGTGAGCATCGGGGCGACCACCGGCGGCGCGGTGTTCCAGCACATCTTCAAACGGACCGGCGAGCAGCTGCGCGAAGCGGTGGACCGGGGGCCGAACCAGACCGCCAACACCCTGCGCCAGGTGCCGGTGGAGACCGAGCCGCCCGGGACGCAGCCGCCGGTGATCACCTCGGAGTGGAACGAACCGCAGGTCGTCCGGGCGCGTCGGCGGTGGGGCTGGAAGACGTACGCGGCGGTGTCCGGGCTGGTCTTCGTGCTGGCGATGACGCCGATCCTGGCGTTCGAACTGGCCACCGGGCAGCCGGTGTCGGCGACGGTCAAGGGCGGCTCCGGCAACGGCACGTCCTTCGGCGGCTCGGTGACGCCCAAGTCGGCCCCGCCGAAGGACGCCCCGGCGGACCGGCCGTCGCCGGGCGGCAAGCAGGGGCAGGACACCGTGCCGTCCGGCGGGGCCTCGGCTCCGGCGACCACCCGGCCGAGCCGGGAGCCGGGCGGCACGCCGGGCACCGGTGCGGGGACGGCCTCGCCCTCGGCGGGCCCGAGCGCGACCCCGACGGCCGGCGCCTCCCCGTCGACGGGCGGCGGCAAGCCCACCGGCGGGGCCTCCCCGCAGCCGCCGGCGCCGAACGACGCGCCGGCGAACGAGCCCGCGAGGGAACAGGTGAAGGAACCGGCGAAGGTGCCGCCGGCCGACGGGACGTCCCAGGGGTAGACCCTAGGCGCCCAGCACCCGGCGCAGGTAGTCGTTGCCGAACACCCGCTGCGGGTCGACCTCGTCGCGCAGCGCGGTGAAGTCGCCGAAGTGCGGATAGACGCCGGCCAGGTACCCGGCGTCCCGGGTGTGCAGCTTGCCCCAGTGCGGCCGCCCCTGATGGGCGGTCATCAGCTGTTCGACGCCGTCGAAGTAGCCCTGGTCGGCGGTGCCCCGGTAGAGGTGGACGGCGATGTAGGCGCTGTCCCGGCCGGAGGCGGTGGAGAGCCAGAGGTCGTCGGCGGGGGCGAAGCGCACCTCGACCGGGAAGCCGACCTTCCAGTCGGAGCGCTCCACCAGGGCCTTCAGCTCGCGCAGCACCTCGCCGACGGCCGCGCGCGGCACCGCGTACTCCATCTCCACGAAGCGGACCTTGCGCGGGCTGGTGAACACCTTGTACGCGGTGTCGGTGAAGCTGCGCTCGGACCAGGCCCGGCTGGCCAGCGAGGCGATCGAGGGGATCGAGCCGGGGAAGCGCCGGCCGATCCGGCAGGCGCCCTCCCAGACGGTGTTGGAGAGGAAGTCGTCCTCCAGCCACTCCTTGAACCGGGGCAGCGGGGCGGCCGGGCCCTGGCTGCGGTTGTTGCGCTTGGTGGCGCAGCGGTCGGTGTGCGGGAACCAGTAGAACTCGAAGTGCTCGTTGACGGCGGTGAGGTCGTCCAGGCGCTCCAGCACCTCCTCGAAGCCCATCGGCTGCTCGTGCGCGGTGAGCAGGAAGGCCGGCTCGACGCCGAAGGTGAGCGCGGTGATCACGCCGAGGGCGCCGAGGCCGAGCCGGGCGCCCTGGAAGAGCCGGGGGTTCTCGGTGGGGGAGCAGTGCCGGACGGTGCCGTCGGCGAGGACGATCTCCAGCGCGCGGATCTGGGCGGCCAGCGAGCCGGAGTCCCGGCCGGTGCCGTGGGTGCCGGTGCTGGTGGCGCCGGCCACGGTCTGGACCTCGATGTCGCCCATGTTCGTCAGCGAGAGGCCCTCGGCGGCGAGGACGCGGTTGAGCCGGTGCAGCGGGAGCCCGGACTCGACGGTGATGGTGCCGGCCGCGCGGTCGATCCCGCGGACGGCGGTGAGCGCGTGCGGGCGGATCTGGACGCCGTCGCCGGCCGAGGCGATCGAGGTGAAGGAGTGGCCGGAGCCGACGGCCTTGACGGTGCGGCCCTGTTCGGCGGCGCGCAGGATCTCCTTGGCCAGCTCCTCCGCGGTGCCGGGGGCGGCGGCCCGGGCGGGCCGGGCGCTCTGGTTGCCGGCCCAGTTGGTCCACCGGGTGGGGGTCGCGGTACTGGCCTGGGGCATTGCGCTGCCTCCTGCTCCGTGGCCGAACGAGTCGGCGCGGTCCGGGGCGGCGCGGCCGCCCTTAGGACCTGTCCCATGGATTCCCGCCTGATCCGGCAAATCCGAGAGACAGGCCCTACCCACAGGTAGCCCCGTGGGTAGGGCGAGAGATTAGTCAGTTCACCGTTCGGCGTCTACGGTCCGTTCGGCCCCTTCGGCGGCCGTGTCCGCGCCGTGCTGGGCGGCCAGTCCGGCACGCAGCCGGCCGAGGCCGGCGAGGGCGGCGACCACGCCGAGCAGGCCGGCGGCCAGCGGTACCCAGTAGCCGGCGGCGGCTCCGGAGGCGTCGACCACCCAGCCGGCGGCCGAGGAACCGACCGCGACGCCGAGCGCCAGGCCGGTGGTGGTCCAGGTCATGCCCTCGGTGAGCTGGGCGGCCGGGACGAGCCGCTCGACCAGGGCCATCGCGGTGATCAGGGTGGGGGAGATGGCGATGCCGGCGACGAGCAGCGCGCCGCCGACGGCGACCAGCCCGCCGATGCCGTGCACCGCGTGGGCGACCAGCAGCAGCGGCACCATGCTGATCGCCATGAACAGCACGCCGCCGAGGAAGCGCACCGCCATCGAGCCGGTCAGCTTCAGGGTGCCGAAGACCACGCCGGCGACGCAGGAGCCGAGCGCCCACAGGGCGAGGATCACGCTGGAGATCGACTTGTGGCCCTGGGCCTCGGCGAAGGCGACGGTGACCACCTCGACCGATCCGAAGATCGCGCCGGTGGCGACGAAGGTGACGATCAGTACCTGGAGGCCGCGGTTGAGGATGACCGAGCCGCCCTCGTGCCGGGCGGCCGGATGGACCGGTGGTTCGGTGGAGCGCTGCCCGGCGAACAGCAGGACGCCGACGGCGAGGAAGATCCCGGCGAGCAGCACGCCGGCCTCCGGGAAGACGGAGGTGGCCAGGCCGATGGCGAGGATCGGGCCGACGATGAAGCAGACCTCGTCGACGACGGCCTCGAAGGAGTAGGCGGTGTGCAGCTTGCCGGTGTCCTCGCGGTAGAGGTGGGCCCAGCGGGCGCGGACCATCGCGCCGGTGCTCGGCATCACGCCCATGCCGGCGGCGAAGACGAACAGGGTCCAGTCCGGGGCCTTGAGCCGGGCGCAGAGCAGCAGGCCGGTGACGGCGACGACGGTGATCGCCATGGCGGGGACGATGATCCTGCGCTGGCCGTGCCGGTCCACCAGTCGGGAGACCTGCGGGCCGAGGATCGCGGCGGAGACCGCCAGACAGGCCGAGACCAGGCCGGCCACTCCGTAGGAGCCTCTGAGCTGGGACAGCATGGTCACGATGCCGATCCCGGTCATGGAGATCGGTAGGCGGGAGACGAAGCCGGTGGAGGAGAAGGCCAGAGTGCCGGGGGAGGCGAATATCTGGCGGTAGCTGGACAGCACGGGAGCTCCGGGCAGGGGGAGTAAGGAACAAGGCTGGCAAACACAGCTTACGTACGTTGGCAAACAGTATTTTTCGGACACCCGCGCGGCCCCGGCGACGGCGTCCGGCCCCTCAGTGGCAGGATCGGTGCCATGTCCGACGCGCGCAAACCCTCCCCCTCCGGCGCCGCCCCGTACGACGCCCTGCTGCTGCTGTCCTTCGGCGGGCCCGAGGGCCCCGAGGACGTCGTCCCGTTCCTGGAGAACGTCACCCGTGGCCGCGGCATCCCCAAGGAGCGGCTGAAGGAGGTGGGCAAGCACTACTTCATGTTCGGCGGGGTCAGTCCGATCAACGGGCAGAACCGCGAGCTGCTCGCCGCGCTGCGCAAGGACTTCGCCGAGCAGGGGCTGGACCTGCCGGTTCACTGGGGCAACCGGAACTGGGCGCCCTACCTGGTCGACACCCTGCGGGAGATGGCCGCCGACGGTCACCGCCGGATCGCCGTGCTCGCCACCAGCGCCTACGCCGGCTACTCGGGCTGCCGCCAGTACCGGGAGAACCTGGCCGACGCGCTGGCCGCGCTCGCCGAGGAGGGCGTGCCCGCCCTGCGGGTCGACAAGCTGCGGCACTTCTACAACCACCCGGGCTTCGTCGAGCCGATGATCGACGCCGCGCTGGCCGCCCTGGCGGAGCTGCCCGAGGCCGTCCGCCCCGGCGCCCGGCTGGCGTTCACCACCCACTCCATCCCGGAGGCGATGGCCGAGACCTCCGGCGCCCCGGACGACCCGGCCCGCGGCCGGCCCGGCGGCGCGTACGTCGCCCAGCACCTGGACGTGGCCCGGCTGATCGTCGCGGCGGTGGCCGAGCGCACCGGTGTGGCCGACCGGCCGTGGGAACTGGTCTACCAGAGCCGCAGCGGGGCCCCGCACATCCCGTGGCTGGAACCCGACATCTGCGACCACCTGGAGGCCCAGCACGCCGACGGCGCGCCCGCCGTGGTGATGGTCCCGATCGGCTTCGTCTCCGACCACATGGAGGTCAAGTACGACCTCGACACCGAGGCCACCGCCAAGGCGGCCGAACTCGGGCTGCCGGTGGCCCGCGCCGCCACCGTCGGCGCCGACCCCCGGTTCGCCGCCGCCGTGCGCGAGCTCGTCCTGGAGCGGGCCGCCACCGAGCGCGGCGAGCGGGTGGTGCGCTGCGCCCTCGGCACCCTCGGTCCCAGCCACGACGTGTGCGCGGTGGACTGCTGCCCCAACCCGCGCGCCCCGCGTCCGGCCGTCGCCGAGCGCTGACCGCGCGCCCCGGCCGCCCCGGCTGTCCGGACCGCCCCACCCGTCCTGTCCGTCCCGTCCGTCCCGGAGGAGAACCCCGTGCCCACCCCCGCCCTGCCCGACGACCGGCTCCTCGACGACCTGCTGGAGGTCGCCCTGGACGCGGCCCGGCAGGCCGGTGCCCTGCTGCGCGACGGCCGCCCGGCCGACCTCGGTGTGGCCGGTACCAAGAGCAGTCCGGTCGACGTGGTCACCGAGATGGACCTGGCCTCCGAGAAGCTCGTGCTGGAGCTGATCACCGACCGCCGCCCGGAGGACGGCTACCTCGGTGAGGAGGGCGCCGAGCGGCCGGGCACCAGCGGGGTCCGCTGGGTCGTGGACCCGCTCGACGGAACGGTCAACTACCTTTACGGGCTGCCCTCCTGGGCCGTCAGCGTGGCCGCCGAGGTGGACGGCCGGGCGGTCGTCGGCGTGGTGTACGCGCCGGCCCGCGGCGAGCTCTTCCATGCCGTCCTGGGCCGCGGGGCCCGCCTCGACGGCCGCCCGGTCTCGGCCCGCCCGGCCCCGCCCTGGGGCCAGGCGCTGATCGCCACGGGCTTCAACTACGTCCAGCCGGTGCGGGTGCGGCAGGCCGAGGTGCTGCTGGCGCTGATGCCGCAGGTGCGGGACATCCGCCGGGGCGGGGCGGCCGCGGTGGACCTGTGCGACGTGGCCGCGGGGCGGCTGGACGGCTACTACGAGCGGGGCCTGGCCCCCTGGGACCGGGCGGCCGGCTGTCTGATCGCCACCGAGGCCGGCGCCCTGGTCGGCGGCCGCCCCGGGCACGGGCCGGACGGCGAGCTGACCGTGGCCGCCGCCCCGGGGGTGTACGAGCCGCTCCAGGAGCGGCTGGCCGAGCTGCGCGCCTGGGCGGACTGACCGGTTCCGGCCGTCCGCCGCCCCGGAGCCCCGGTGGCGGCGGACGGCCCCGGACATGCGAAGAGCCCTGACATACGGGGGATGCCAGGGCCTGGGTTCGCACGGCCCCCGCAGGGCCGCTGGTGCCGGAGGTCCGGCGACGGGTCGGTGTGCCGGACGGGTCAGGCAGCGGTGCGGTGGCGCTCCAGCACCGTGTCCACGCCGTGCTCGGCGGCGAGTCGGCGGAGGTCGTCCAGCTCGGACTGCTCCACCTCGGCGAGGAACTCGTCCCCGGCCTCGATCGCGCGGTGCAGGTCCTGCTCGGCGTTGGCTATGCGCTGCAGGATTCCGGCCTTGAAGGCGTCCATACGGGCCCCCTTACTGTGTCGGACGTGCACGGTCGTGCGCTCTCCGCCCCGGGGAGGTCCAGCCGGTGAAAGCACCCAGGCCGGATGGTGGTGAATCTCCGGATGGATGCGGAGCGGCCGCGGGCCGCTTCCGGTGATGCCCAGCCCCAGGGCCGGCGCGGATGAACGCACGGCGGGTGGGTGCGACCGGCCGTCGGCCAGATCGCGGGTGTGCAGCTGTCCTCCCCGCCCCCACGGCGGGGAAACCTTCCGGCGCGAGAAAGTTGCCTGTGTCACAGTCCAAGCGGAGTGGTCCGGATGCGAACGGTCACCGTCGCGGACCCCGACTCCCTGCCTGAGGGGCAGCTTATCGCTGCTTTACCGCCGGACCAGGCAGGATGGAGGCACCGTCGGAGCCGTGCGTCCGCTTCCGGGGCCGGCCTGGAGAAGGGACAACGACCGTGCGGGTTCTCGTCGTCGAGGACGAGCAGCTGCTTGCCGAGGCCGTCGCGACCGGCCTGCGCCGCGAGGCGATGGCCGTCGACGTGGTGTACGACGGGGAGGCCGCGCTCCAGCGCATCGCGGTCAACGACTACGACGTCGTCGTCCTGGACCGCGATCTTCCGCTGGTGCACGGGGACGACGTCTGCCGCAAGGTGGTCGAGCAGGGCCTGGCGACCCGGGTGATCATGCTGACCGCCTCCGGCGACATCAGCGACCGGGTCGAGGGCCTGGAGATCGGCGCGGACGACTACCTTCCGAAGCCGTTCGCCTTCAGCGAACTCGTCGCCCGGGTAAGGGCGCTGGGCCGCCGCGCGACCATCCCGCTGCCCCCGGTGCTGGAGCGCGCCGGCATCTCGCTCGACCCCGGCCGGCGCGAGGTGATCCGCGACGGCCGCACCGTCCAGCTCGCCCCCAAGGAGTTCGCCGTCCTGGAGGTGCTGATGCGGGCCGGCGGCGCCGTCGTCTCCGCCGAGCAGCTCCTGGAGAAGGCCTGGGACGAGCACACCGACCCGTTCACCAACGTCGTGCGCGTCACCGTGATGACGCTGCGCCGCAAGCTCGGCGACCCGCCGGTGATCGTCACCGTGCCGGGCTCCGGCTACCGGATCTGACGACCGGAGTCCGCCCACCCCGGGACTCCCCGCCGTGAGCGCCCGCCCCGGCGGACGCACCGAGAGGACCATCATGACCACCCCGCCCCCGGCCGGCGGGCCCTCCGGCGCGCCCGCCGGCGGTCCGCGTGCCGTCCCCCCGAAGCCCCTGACCCCGCCGCGCGTCCACCGCCCCGGGCACTACGTCCCCGGCGACGGCATGCTCGCCTGGCTGCCCTTCCGCCCCACCATCCGGATGCGACTCACCCTGCTCTACGGCGGGATGTTCCTGATGGCCGGCGTCGTGCTGCTGCTCCTGATGTACGTGTTCTTCCAGGACGCCGTCTCGTACCTCTCGCCGCGCCAGCTGCTCTTCGACGGCAACAGCGTCCGGGTCACCAGCCCCGACGGCACCGTCCGCACCATGGACACCGCGGCGTTCAACCAGTGGCAGGCCGCCGACTTCCTGGCGCGCTCCAACTCCGCGCTCAACATCCTGCTGCGCAAGTCGCTGACCATGCTGGTCTGCCTCGCCGTGATCGCCTTCGTGGCCGGCTACGCGATGGCCGGCCGGGTGCTGCGCCCGCTCGGCCGGATCACCCGCACCGCCCGCGACGTGGCCTCCTCCGACCTGCACCGCCGGATCGAGCTGGACGGCCCGGACGACGAGCTCAAGGAGCTCGCCGACACCTTCGACGGCATGCTGGACCGGCTGGACCGCTCCTTCGACTCCCAGCGCCGCTTCGTCGCCAACGCCTCGCACGAGCTGCGCACCCCGCTGGCGATCAACCGCACCCTGCTGGAGGTCCAGCTCTCCGATCCGGGGGTCTCGCCCGACCTCCAGCAGCTGGGGAAGACCCTGCTGGCCACCAACGAGCGCAGCGAGCAGCTCGTCGAGGGCCTGCTGCTGCTCGCCCGCAGCGAGAACGAGCTGACCGAGCGGCGCCCGGTGGAGCTGTCCGAGGTGGCCACCCGGGCGCTGGAGCAGACCCGGGGGGAGGCCGACAAGCGCGAGGTCGAGCTGCGCTCGAAGCTCGATCCGGCCATGGCCGCCGGCAACGGCGTCCTGCTGGAACGGCTCGCGCTCAACCTGCTGCAGAACGCCGTCCGCTACAACACCCCGGGCGGCTGGGTCGAGCTGGCCACCACCGCGGTGCCCGGCGGCGGCGAGCTGGTGGTGTCCAACACCGGCCCGGTGGTGCCCGGGTACGAGCTGGAGCACATCTTCGAGCCGTTCCGCCGGATCAAGGGTGCCGACCGCACCCGCAGCGACAAGGGGGTCGGGCTCGGCCTGTCCATCGTCCGCTCGGTGGTGCGCGCCCACGGCGGCACCATCGAGGCCACGCCGCGCGCCGGCGGCGGCCTCACGATGAGGGTCCGCATCCCCTCTCCGTAAGGGTCCAACGCCCCTTCCGCGGGTGACCGTTTCCTGCCGCCCCCGCCAGGCCCGTCAAGACGACATAAGGCCTGGCGGGGGCGGCTTGTCATTTCCGCCCCGAGCAACTTACGGTGTCGTAACCTACGCAACCGTAGGTGAATCCGCCGGCGGCCCGTCGGCGGGTGTGGGGACGTCGTGTCCCCGTCCAGCGCGCCGCGCCCGTCCCAGCGCGTGCCGTCCCCTCAGGAGCAAGACCGTGACCATCGCCCCTGTGCAGAGCAGCTCCTCGCTCGTCGCGAGCGGCTGGACCGACGCGCGGCTGATCCTCGCCCTCGAAGAGGTCGTCGAGAAGGAGCTCAACCGCCACCTGGGCGTCGCCAAGGAGTGGATGCCGCACGAGTTCGTCCCGTGGAGCCAGGGCCGCGACTTCGACGGCGTGCTCGGCGGCGAGGCCTGGGCGCTCGAGCAGTCCCAGGTGACGGCGGTGGGCCGGGTGTCGCTGGTGGTGAACCTGCTGACCGAGGACAACCTGCCCAGCTACCACCACGAGATCGCGACCATGTTCGGCCGGGAGGGTGCCTGGGGCACCTGGGTGCACCGCTGGACGGCCGAGGAGGGGCGTCACGGGATAGCCATCCGCGACTACCTGCTCGCCACCCGGGCGGTCGACCCGGTGGAGCTGGAGCGGGCCCGGATGAGCCACATGTCGGAGGGCTTCGAGTCCGACAACGCGCACAGCATGCTGCACTCGGTCGCCTACGTGGCCTTCCAGGAGCTCGCCACCCGCATCGCGCACCGCAACACCGGCAAGTACGCCGGCGACCCGCTCTGCGAGCAGCTGCTGGCGAAGATCGCCAACGACGAGAACCTGCACATGGTCTTCTACCGGAACCTGCTCAAGGCCGCCCTGGAGATCGCCCCCGACCAGGCCATGCGGGCCGTCGCCGACGTGGTCACCGACTTCCGGATGCCCGGCCACGGGATCCCCGGCTTCGAGCGCGCCGCCGCGCAGATCGCCCTCGGCGGGGTGTACAACCTGCGCATCCACCACGACGACGTGCTCCAGCCGGTGCTGCGGCACCTCAAGGTGATGGAGATCGGCGGGCTCGGCCCGGAGGGCCTGCTGGCGCAGAACGAGCTGGGCGTGTTCCTGGACGGGCTGGACGGCCAGGCCCGGAAGTTCGAGGAGCGCCAGGCCGCCCTGATGGCGCGCCGCGCGGCCCGGAAGAACGCCGGCTGAGGCATCCGGGGCATCGCGCCGACCGGGTGGGGGGGTCGGTACCCCGACCGGTCGGCGTGGGTGGATTTTCCAGGGTTTGCCCTGGAAGATTCCTAACGTGACCAAGCTCACACCGTGTCGCTCCACGATTCCGGGCAACCCCGGAGAGTGATCACCCGCCCAGGGGTGCCGATCGCGGTCCGTGACCGGATTCCGGCCCCGGACCGATCCGCGCGATCGGTCGGCATCCCTGGCGGGCAAGGGATTTCGTGGGCGCCCGCACCCTCCGCGCTCACTGTGCGTGGTCGGTTCGACGGGCCCGGGGAGGGCCGGCGATGGCCCAGCGTGAGGCCTTCCGCAGCCCCGGGGATCAACCCGATGGAGCCCGGGCTGAGTGTCGATTGAGTAACAGGGCTTGAAGTAAGGCAAAATCTCCGCCTCGGGTCGGGCACAAGACCGACCTCCCATGCGTTACGTGCGCTGGAGATACCGCACACACCGCACAACCCGGAGGGGGAGAGCGAAAAATGGCAACCGACTACGACACCCCACGCAAGACCGACGATGACGTCAACGAGGACAGCATCGAGGAGCTCAAGGCTCGGCGCAGCGACAAGAGCAACAGCTCCGTCGACGTCGACGACTTCGAGGCGGCCGAGGGGATGGAGCTCCCCGGCGCCGACCTCTCCAACGAGGAACTCGCCGTGCGCGTCCTGCCGAAGCAGGCCGACGAGTTCACCTGCATGAGCTGCTTCCTGGTGCACCACCGCAGCCAGCTCTACAGCGAGAAGAACGGCAACCCGATCTGCCGGGACTGCGGCAACTGAGCACCGCGGCGGAAAGGGCCCGGTGCCCGCGGCTGCGCCCGCGGGACCGGCACACCGCTCCTTCCGGCCCCGGGCAGCGGGGCCGGGCGGCAGAACCGGGAACCGTCCGCACGGACGGGCCCGGGAGGGCGGAGTCGGCCGGTGAACCGGCCAGGACAAAGTCGTAGGGACGGTCCCGCACCAGCGGAACCGTCCCTCTCCGTATGTCCGGCCACTTCCGGGCCGGTCCGTCCCCGGGCCGGCCGGGCGGCGCCCGGCCGGCCCCGCCTCAGGCGCGGGTGCCGCGCCGGGCGTCCTCCAGGGCCTCCGCCAGCTTCATCGGCGAGCGGGTCGACAGATAGAGGTACGGCGTCGGGTCGGCCGGGTCCGTCACCTCGATCCGCAGCGCCGTCGGGACGTAGCTGCGCAGCAGCATGAAGGCGCGCGGGTCGGCCTTGGGGCCGCGCCAGGCGGCCGCCTCGGCGGGGCTCAGCGCCTGCGCGCCGCCGAGCGCGTCCACCGGGATCCGGGCCGGTCCGGCCACCAGGGAGCCCTGGACCACGCGGATCCGGGCCGAGCCGTAGCTGCTGATCGCGACCGCGCCGGCGGCGATCCCGACCACCAGCCCGATCAGCGCGGCCGGGCCGCTGACCCGGATCAGGACCAGCGTGAGCGTGAGGCCCATCGCGATCGGGAGCAGCCACCAGGAACGCGGCACCGTGAGGCGTTCGTCGTACATGCCCTCCATTGTGGTCGCCCTGACGCCCGGGGCGGGACGCCACCCCCACCGGAGGCTCCCTACCCCTGGGTAGGCTGGGGCCCCGTGACCGGTACGACAGCCCCCAGCACCCCCACCGACCGGCCGGCGCCCGCCATGCCGCCGACCCCGACCACCCCGCCGCCGGACGCCGTCCTGCCGGAGCGCCACCCCCAGGCGCCCGCCCCCGGCACCCGGCTCGGCTCCCACTACGAGCACTGCTTCGGCTGCGGCCCGCAGCACCCCGGCGGCCTGCGGATCGACGCCGTCGCCGGCGAGGGCCTCGACGTCACCGCCGAGTTCGCCGTCCGCGACGCCCACCAGGGCGGCCCCGGCCTGGCCCACGGCGGACTGCTGACCACCGCCATGGACGAGACGCTCGGCACGCTCAACTGGCTGCTGCACGCCCCCGCCGTGACCGGCCGGCTGGAGACCGACTTCCTCAGCCCGGTGCCCGTCGACTCCGTGCTGCACCTGCGCGCCTGGATCACCGGCGTGCGGGGCCGCAAGATCTACAGCGCCGCGGAGGCGCGGATAGGCGGGCCGGCCGGACCGGTCGCCGTGCGTGCTCAAGCCCTCTTCATCCAGGTGAAGCTGGAACACTTCACCACGCACGGTCGCCCCGAGGACATCGAGAAGGTCCTCGACGACCCGGACCTGATGAAGCGCGCACGAGCCTTTGAGGTGAACCCTTGAGCACCACCCCCCGCCCGCAGTTGGACGTCCTGATCAAGCGCATCGACCCCGAGCTGCCGCTGCCCGCCTACGCGCAGCCCGGGGACGCCGGCGCCGATCTGCGCACCACCGTCGACGCCGAACTGGCCCCCGGCGAGCGGGCCGTGCTGCCGACGGGCATCGCCATCGCCCTGCCGGACGGCTACGCGGCCTTCGTGCACCCGCGGTCCGGGCTGGCAGCTCGTTGCGGTGTTGCCCTCGTGAACGCCCCGGGGACGGTCGATGCCGGGTACCGTGGAGAGATCAAGGTGATCGTCGTCAATCTGGACCCGCGCGAGGGGGTCAGCTTCCGCCGAGGGGACCGGATCGCCCAGCTGGTGATCCAGCAGGTCGAGAAGGCCCGTTTCCACGAGGTGGAGGAGCTGCCTGGGTCGGCACGCGCCGAGGGCGGGTTCGGGTCGACCGGCGGCCACGCCGCGGTCTAGCATGCCCGCGGCCTCGCAGGAAGCCGAGCAGGTATTCGCATCGGTCTTGGACCGGGAAGGACAGTGACCGTGTTCCGTCGTCGCCAGAAGAGCGAGGACGCTGTCGAGCAGCTCGCCGACGACGCCATCAGCGCCGACGAGACGGCCGATGACGTCGAAGGTTCCGCCGAGAGCGAGAACGTGACCGACCTGGACCCGGCCGACAAGGTCGGCCTCCCGCCGGCCCCGCGGCCGGACGGTCCGTGGGACCACTCCGAGCTGGAGAACCCCGAGGAGGGACGGGTCGACCTCGGGGGTCTGCTGGTCCCCGGTGTCGAGGGCATGGAGCTGCGCGTCGAGGTCGCCGGTGACGCGATCGTGGCGGCCACCCTCGTGCTCGGCAACAGCGCCATCCAGCTCCAGGCCTTCGCGGCCCCGAAGTCGGAGGGCATCTGGGGGGAGGTCCGGGAGGAGATCGCCAACGGCATCACCTCGCAGGGCGGCCTCATCGAGGAGGAGGAGGGCCCGCTCGGCTGGCACCTCCGCGCCCAGGTCCCCGTGCAGCTGCCGGACGGCACCCAGGGCGTGCAGCTGGTGCGGTTCGTCGGCTGCGACGGTCCGCGCTGGTTCCTGCGCGGCGTGATCTCGGGCCAGGCCGCGGTGCAGCCGGAGATGGCCGGGATCCTGGAGCAGGTCTTCCGGCAGACGGTCGTCGTGCGCGGCGAGTCCCCGATGGCTCCCCGCGACCCGATCGTCCTGAAGCTTCCCGAGGACGCCCAGATGGTCGCCGACGGCGGCGGGGCGGCCGTTGCCGCCGGCGAGGGCGACAACCGCTTCGGCGGCACCTCGCTCGACCCGTTCGCGCGTGGTCCGGAGATCACCGAGGTCCGCTGACCCGGCTCCGGCCGGATCCGCTCGTCGGCACTGATCGCCCCTGCCCGGGAGCCCGGGCAGGGGCGATTTGCATGTGGCGGGCCGGTCCCCGTACAGTTCCGGAGTCGCCGCGGGAGACCGGGGCGGCAAAGCGGAAAGCGAATCCGATGAATGAAACT